>JAHZHY010000083.1:0-277 GCA_019420045.1 Clostridiales bacterium | reverse complement strand
CCGGGAAAGGGCATGGTATTCCTCCCCGCAGATCAGATGAGTGGGCTGGATATACAGGGTCCGTACACCCTGGGCGGCCAGCTGCTCCATGGCTTCCTGAGGGGATGGTACCTGCTCTCCCCGCTTCGCCAGGATGCGGCGGATGGTGGGGCTGGTATAGGCCCGATGGGCCGGAAGATGGGGGAAGGCCTGTTTCAACTCTTCCTCCAAAGCACCGATGGTCTTTTTCCGTGTTTCCTCCACGCTGGTGCCAAAGCTGACGATCAGCAGTGCGGTC
>JAHZHY010000082.1 GCA_019420045.1 Clostridiales bacterium | reverse complement strand
TCATCTGCTGGCCCGGTGCACCAGTTATTCGGTGCATACCTACGCACCCCAGATCGCCCAGGGCTATGTGCCTTTGCCGGGAGGATGCCGTCTGGGCGTGTGCGGCGAGGGAATTCTGGGGGATCGGGGGGAGATCACCGCTTTCCGCCGGTATTCCAGCGCAAATCTTCGTTTGGCCCGGCAGGTGCCACACCTGGCCCAGCCCTTACGCCCCTGCCTCACAGAAGAAGGCCAGCTGCAAAGTGTGCTGGTGCTTTCACCGCCGGGAGGGGGCAAAACCACTTTGCTGCGGGAGCTGGTGAAGCTCTATTCAGAGGAAGGCAGCGTGTCTTTGGTGGACGAGCGGGGAGAGGTGGCGGCCTGCCGGGAAGGGGTGCCCCAATACGATGTGGGGAGCCAGACCGATATTCTCACCGGTTGCCCCAAGGGGGTGGCTATGGAGGCCATGGTGCGCTCCATGGGACCCCAGTGGATCGCTTTGGACGAGATCACCGGAACGGGAGACTGCGGCGCCATTCTGCTGGCCCGGGGCTGCGGCTGCGGCTTTCTGGCCACGGCCCACGGCAAGGAACCGGAAGATCTGTGGCGCCGTCCGGCCTATCGCAGGCTGGTGGAGGAAGGGGTCTTTTCCCGCCTGGTGCGCATTGTTTCCCGGGAAGGGAAGCGGGTCTATGAAGTCTATGCCATCCGAAAGGAGGACAGTGCAAATGCTGAAAGTGTTGGGAGCACTGCTCATTACCGGCGGCTTGGGGGCGGCTGGATACTTGACCAGCTTTCTCTTGGCCAAAAGAGTGTCAGCCATCCGGTCCTTTGTGGACGGGCTGACATTGCTCTCCAATGAGATCGGAGAAAAGCGGACGCCTTTGCCCCGGGCCGCAGCCCTTTGCGCCCGGGAAACCCCAGGGGCCGGGGGACGGTTCTGGGAGGAATTCTGCCGCCTTTTGGAGAAGGAGCCGGGAGAAGATCTGGCCATGCTCTACCGGAAGGCGCTTTTTCAGGGAGATTGGGGGCTGGAGGGCGGCGATCTGCGGGAGCTGGCCGCTCTGGGGCCGGTGCTGGGCCGGTACTACGGAGATATCCAGGTGCAGGCCATCGCCCAGTGCCAGAAGCGGCTGGAGCGCAATCTTCTGGCGGCAGAGCAGGAAGTGAACAGCCGGGGCCGGATCGCCCGGGCCGCAGGATTTTCCGCCGGCATCGCTCTGGCGCTGCTGGTGATTTGAAAAAACAGGAGAGGAAACCATGCAGATCGATCTGATTTTCAAAGTGGCAGCCATCGGCATCATTGTGGCGGTGCTGGGACAGCTGCTCATCCGCTCCGGGCGGGAGGAACAGGCCATGCTCACCACCCTGGCCGGGCTGATCGTGGTGCTGATGATCATCGTCCAGCAGATCGGCCAGCTGTTTGAAACCATTAAAAATGTGTTTGGGTTTTAGGTATGGAGCTTGTGATCAAAAGCGCAGCACTGGCCCTGGTGGCTCTGGTGCTGGCGGTATTCCTTCACCGGTACAGCCCCCAGATGGCGCTTCTCACCGCCCTTTGCGCCTGTATGCTGCTGCTATTCTGGCTCATTCCCCAGATTTCCGCCCTGGTTTCGGCGGCGGGGAACCTGGCGGCCCAGGCAGGGCTTTCCCGGGAGGAACTGCTGCCTCTCTGCAAGGTGATGGGGGTGGCAATCTGCACCCGGCTGACAGCAGAACTGTGCCGGGACAACGGAAACAGGGCCCTGGCCGCCCAGGTGGAACTGTGCGGCGCCGTCTGCGGTCTTTTGTGTGCTCTGCCCCTGGTGGAACAGGCCCTGGGGCTGTTGGGAGCCATTTGAAAAAGAAGGGAGGAGCCATGGAAAGACTGTGCCTTTTGCTGCTTCTTCTGCCTTTGCTGATTCTGCCGGTGCGCGCCGGAGGGCTGGAAGAAGTGCGGGATCAGATGCCGGAAAGCGTGCAGGAAGTCACCACCGATCTGGGGGATTCCATGGTGTCCTCCGCAGGCCAATCCCTTTTGGAAAAAGGGGTGGGGCTGTGGCGACAGCATCTGCGGGAGTCCTGCAAGGCATCGCTATCCATTTTGGCGGTGTGCGTGCTGTTGGGGCTGGGGCAGAGTTTTGCAGGGGCCTCGGGCATCACCTTGCCGGGAAACCTTTTGTCCATGGCAGGGGTGTGCGCTGTGGGCCTCATCGCCCTGGCGGGCACAGGGAGCCTGCTCACCGCCTGCCAGGAAGCATTGGAGGAAATGGACGCCTTGCTCAAAGGGATGATGCCTGCTTTTGTGTCGGCCATGGCGGCCTCGGGAAACCCGGTGTCCTCGGTGATGGCTTCCAGGGCCACGCTGATGGGAGCGGGACTGCTGCTTTCCCTAGGAAAGAACCTGGTGTTTCCCGCCATCCGGCTGTTCATCGTTTTGTGGGCCGCAGGACTGATGAGCGAAAATCCCACCTTGCAAAAGGCGGCGGGTTTTCTCCGGTGGCTGTGTTTTGCCTCCTTCAAAATTTTGCTCATCGGCTTTACCATGTATATCACCATGTCCGGCGTCCTATCCTCCGGGGCCGACGCCGCTGCGGTGAAAGCCGCCCGGGTGACCATTTCCGGGGTGGTGCCGGTGCTGGGTTCCATTTTATCCGACGCCTCCGATACCCTGCTCACCGGCGCACGGGTGCTGAAAAACGGAGTAGGGGTCTTTGGAATGATTGCGGCTGTGGCCGTTTGCCTGTCTCCCTTTATCCGCTGTCTGTGCTTTTCCCTGGTTTATAAGGTGATGGCCGCTTTGGGCCATTCCTTTTCCGGCGGCACGGTCTCCCGGATGCTGGACGGTGTGGGGGATGCCTATGCCATGGCCCTGGGGCTGCTGGGCAGCTGCTGCGCTCTGGTGTTCATTTCCATGGTGGTGTGTACGGCGGTGGTGAATGGCACATGATGGAGAATATTCTGTTTCTGGCCCGGCGGCTTTTCCTCTGTGGAATGCTTTCGGCCCTGGGTATGAC
>JAHZHY010000081.1:10677-11040 GCA_019420045.1 Clostridiales bacterium | reverse complement strand
TGAGTGCCCAGCTGAAATGCTTTATCGACCGGCTTTATGCCCGGGGCAAAAAGGGCTTCCATCACAATCAGGCGGCACTGCTGCTGGATTCCGGTTCTCCCGGTGTATACGATGCGGCCATCAGCCAGTATAAAGCCATCTGCGCTTATTTAAAATGGGAGGACAAGGGCATCGTCACCATCCCCGGCATGAAGCAGAAGGGGGATATGGCCCAAAGCACTGATCTGGAGAAAGTACGCCAGCTGGCCAGGAGCTTGTAAGGAATGGATCAGGTTTACAAAGAAAAAGCACTGTGCTGCGGCTGCGGCGCCTGCAAGGCCGCCTGCCCCTATGGAGCCATCGAAATGAAACCTGATGAGGAAG
>JAHZHY010000081.1:8111-10667 GCA_019420045.1 Clostridiales bacterium | reverse complement strand
TCTTTATCCGGTGATCCAGAAGGAACTGTGCCGGGACTGTGGACTGTGCCAAAAGATCTGCCCCTTCCCTGAGGGAAAGGGGGTAGGGGCAGAGCCAGCCTTTTATCTGGCCAAGCACAGAGATGCCCGGGTGCTCTCCCTCTCCACCTCTGGCGGGGCGTTTACGGCCCTGTCGGACGCCATGCTTCGTCGGGGCGGGGCAGTTTATGGAGCGGTGCTGGATGAAAACCTTCAGGTGTGTCATGTCCGGGCCGTGACTCCGGAAGAGCGGGACCCCATGCGGGTGTCCAAATATGTGCAAAGCCGCCTGGGCGATACCTTTTCTCAGATTAAGGCCGATCTGCTGGAGGGCCGCCCGGTGCTCTTCAGCGGCACGCCCTGTCAGAATGCCGGTTTGAGAGCCAGTCTGGGAGCACTGGGGGAGAAGGACGAGCTGATATGCTGCGATGTGATCTGTTACGGCATCCCCAGTCCTGGAGCCTGGGAAGCCTATAAAAAGCTTCTGGAACAGGAGCGGGGCGGAAAACTGGAATGGGTCTCCTTCCGATCCAAAGCGTTGGGTTGGAGCCGGGTGGGAAGCAATAAGATCTTCCAGTATCAAACCAGCAGTATGCCGGTACGGGGAGAGGACCCTCGGTTTTATCAGATGTTTTTCGAGAATCGTTCCATCATCCGGCCCAGCTGCGAAAATTGTCCCTATCCACAGCCGCATCGGTGTACCGATGTGACCATTGCCGATTACTGGGGCATTGAAAAGTTTGATTCCCGGGCCTATGACAGCCGGGGAGTCAGTCTGATTCTGGTGTCCACTCTCAAAGGGGAGCGGCTGCTGAAAGAGTGCGCCGGAGATCTGATATTGGAACAAAGGCCTGCGGAAGAGGCTCTATCCCAGCAAGGCCGCCTGCAAGGGCCGGTACAGCTGCCGGAAAACAGGCAGGAATTCTGGCGTATCCTGAGGGAAGAAGGTCTGGAAAAAGCTCTTTCCTGGGCGTTCCCAGAGAAAAAGTAAAGAGAAAAAAGCAAAAGCCGCAGGAAACATCCTGCGGCTTTTGTGCTGTACTGTTAATCTTCGGTATAAATCAGGGGCATGCGCCGTTTGTGCTCGGTGACCCGGTGGGCCCGTTGGATGATCTGGTCATGATCGTTGCCGCAGGAGCCGGTGGTCATGTAGGATTCGATTTCGTCATAGGTGACACCCATCTCATCCTCATCGGTCTGGCCTTCAAAAAGCCCGGCAGAAGGAGCTTTTTTGATGATGTTTTCCGGGGCCTTCAGATAGGCCAGGAATTCGTAGATCTCGGTGACCGTCAGGTCGGAAATGGGGTTGAAGTCGCAGGCGCCATCGCCCCATTTGGTGAAATAGCCCATGTACCGTTCGCATTTGTTGCCGGTGCCTGCCACCAAAGCACCCCGGGCCTGGGCAATGGCATACAGCGTGGTCATCCGCAAGCGGGGGGCGATGTTGCCCAGGGAGGGCTGGCTCAGTGTTTCCACCCCTTCGATCTGGCGGCAGATGGCCTGCTTCACTTCGGTGAGGTCCACCGTCACCGTCTCGATATGGAACTGCTCGGCCACGGCCAGAGCATCCACCATGTCCTCACCGAAATTCCGGGAGGACTGGCAGGGCATAGCTACGCCCAATGTGTTTTCGCAGGCCAGCTTGCACAGAATACCCACCAGGGCGCTGTCCTTGCCGCCGCTGTTGCCATAGACGATGCCCTGGCAATGGGCATCCTTCAGAGCAAATTGGATAAAGGCCACTCGCTTTTTCAGTTCTTGTGCGTAATCTCTCATGTGACTCCGTCCTTTTCAGAGCCTTCTCCGGCTTTTGTCGGAGAAGGCGACTTTATATCAGATCTCAATGGTTCCTTCAAAGACCCGCTGGGCCTTGCCGGTCATAAAGACCGCCTGGGGAGTGTAGCGGATCATCAGCTCGCCGCCCAACAGCTTGACGGTGATGTCCTTGTTTTCCAGACAGTGGCCCCGCAGCACGCTGGCCACTGCCGCAGCGCAGGCGCCGGTGCCGCAGGCGAAGGTTTCGCCGCTGCCCCGTTCCCACACCCGCATCTGGATGGTGGTGCGATCCAGCACCCGGACAAACTCGGTGTTGACTCCCTGAGGGAAGAGAGGATGGTGCTCAAAGAGAGGACCGATCTCCGAGAGGGGGAGATTGTCCAGGTTGTCGCAGAACACCACACAGTGGGGATTGCCCATGGACAGGCAGGTGACTTCATACTCTTTATCCCCCACGGTGATGGTGCGTCCCACGGCATCCACTCCCGGCAGATTCACCGGGATCTGGTCGGGGTTCAGGATGGCCTTGCCCATGTCCACCGTCACCGAAGTGACCGTGCCGCTTTGCACATACAGATGCAGAGTGCGGATGCCGCTGAGGGTTTCAATGGTCATGTCCTGCTTTTTCACAATGCCTTCTTCATACAGGTATTTGCCCACGCAGCGGATGGCGTTGCCGCACATTTTACCTTCGCTGCCGTCCAGGTTGAACATCCGCATCTGGGCGTCGGCTTTCTGGGAGGGGCAGATGAGCACCACACC
>JAHZHY010000081.1:0-8101 GCA_019420045.1 Clostridiales bacterium | reverse complement strand
TGCCGAAGTGCCGGTCGGAAAGGAGCACGGCCAGGCTTTCCGGACTTCCCACTTGCTGGTCAAAGCAGTTGAAATAGATATAGTCATTGCCCGCGCCCTGCATCTTGGTGAAGCGGAGGGGCACACGCTCTTTGCGCATATGATTCAGGTCCACAAGGCCGGTGTTGTGCTGGCCATAGCGGCTGCGCAGGCTGTCGGCCAGGGCGGAGGCAGTGTCCATGGAAGTGAGGCAGGGGATACCCAGCTCCACCGCTTTCCGGCGGATCTTCACGCTGTCCAGCCAGGGCAGGCGGCCCTTGGAGGAGGTGGAGAGGATATAGCTGATCCGGCCGCTTTCCAAAAGTGTTGCGGTGTTTTCATCCGATTCATGGATCTTGCTCACCACATGGGCGGAAAGCCCGGCTTCTTCCAGCACCCGGGCTGTGCCCTGAGTGGCATAGAGTTCAAAGCCCAGGGAATCAAACTTCCGGGCCAGGGCGGCCACTTCGTGCTTGTCGGTGTCGCACACCGTCAGCAGCACGCCGCCGGTGCGCTCCATCCGGTAACCGGCGCCGATCAGGCCTTTGTACAAGGCTTCTTCCAGAGTTTTGCCAATGCCCAGCACTTCGCCGGTGGACTTCATTTCCGGCCCCAGCTGCACATCCACATCGGTGAGCTTTTCAAAGCTGAATACCGGCACCTTTACCGCCACATAGGGAGGCGGAGGATAAAGGCCTGTGCCATAGCCCATGTCGCTGAGCTTTTCGCCCAGCATGGCCCGGGTGGCCAGATCCACCATGGGCACGCCGGTGACCTTGCTGATATAAGGGATGGTGCGGGAGGAGCGGGGATTGACTTCGATGACATAGATCTCCCCTTCGTGGATCAGATACTGGATGTTCACCAGACCACGGGTGTTCATGGACAGGGCCAGGTCCCGGGTGTAGGAGATGATCTTTTCCACCTGAAGGCCATTTAAGTTCCAGGCGGGGTAGACGGCGATGGAGTCGCCGGAGTGGACACCAGCCCGCTCGATGTGTTCCATGATGCCGGGGATGAGCACATCTTCCCCATCGCAGATGGCGTCCACTTCCAGCTCGATGCCCATAAGGTATTTGTCGATGAGCACCGGGTTTTCGATCTTGTGGGACAGGATGATGCCCATGTATTCTTCGATGTCCTCATCGCTGAAGGCGATGATCATATTCTGTCCGCCCAGCACATAGGAAGGCCGCATAAGCACCGGATAGCCCAGGCTGCGGGCGGCGTTCAGGGCTTCCTCTTTTGTCATAACAGTCAGGCCCTTGGGACGGCTGATGTGCAGGTTTTCCAGCAATGCGTCAAACCGCTCCCGGTCTTCCGCCATGTCGATGCTGTCCGCCGGGGTACCCAGGATGCGCACGCCCTGGCTTTCCAGGAAATTGGTCAGCTTGATGGCGGTCTGGCCGCCGAAGGCCACCACAACACCCACCGGTTTTTCGGTTTCGATGATGTTCATCACATCTTCCGGGGTGAGGGGTTCAAAATACAGCCGGTCGCCGGTGTCAAAGTCGGTGGACACCGTTTCCGGGTTGTTGTTGACGATGACCACATCGTAACCGGCTTTTTTCAGGGAGCGGACACAGTGGACCGAAGCGTAGTCAAACTCGATACCCTGGCCGATGCGGATAGGGCCGGAGCCGAAGACGATCACCGTCTCCTTGCTGCTCTGGTGCTCTTCAATGAACTCGGCTGCCTCATTTTCTTCATCGTAGCAGGAATAAAAGTAGGGTGTCTCGGCGTCAAATTCGGCGCCGCAGGTGTCTACCATCTTGAAAGAGGCCGGCAGATGACAGGGCAGTTTGGAGCCGGAGATGCTTTCCAGCACCTTGTCCGGGAAGCCCAGACGCTTTCCTTCCCGGTACTGTTCTGCTGTGAGCGGAGTGCCACAGATGGTGTTTTCATACCGGGCGATGTTCTGGAGTTTATGCAAAAACCACAGATCGATTTTGGTGATGTCGTGGATTTCCTCAGGGGTGAAATCCCGCTTCAGCGCTTCATAGATGACAAACAGACGCTCATCATCACACACGCTGATCTGGGCCCGCAGCTCGTCGTCGGTGAGCTTTTGCAGTTTGGGCAGGGTCAGGCTGGAAAGGCCGATCTCTGCACCGCGCACCGCCTTGTGGATGGCGCTTTCGAAGTTCTGGGCAATGGCCATCACTTCGCCGGTGGCCTTCATCTGGGTGCCCAGCAGACGCTTGGCATAGACGAACTTGTCAAAAGGCCATTTGGGCAGCTTGACGGCCACATAGTCCAGTGTGGGCTCAAAGCAGGCACAGGTCTTGCCGGTGACGGCGTTTGTGATCTCGTCCAGGGTGTAGCCGATGGCGATGAGGGCGGCCACCTTGGCAATGGGATAGCCGGTGGCTTTGGAGGCCAGGGCGGAGGAGCGGGACACGCGGGGATTGACCTCGATGACGGCATATTCGAAGCTGTCCGGATTCAGGGCGAACTGGCAGTTGCAGCCGCCTTCGATGCCCATGGCAGTGATGATGTTGAGGGCCGCCGAACGGAGCATCTGGTATTCTTTGTCGGAGAGGGTCACTGCCGGGGCGATGACAATGCTGTCGCCGGTGTGAACGCCTACCGGGTCGAAGTTTTCCATGGAGCAGACGGTGATTACATTACCCTTACTGTCCCGCATCACTTCAAACTCGATTTCTTTCCAACCGGAGATGCACTTTTCAATGAGCACCTGGGTGATGGGAGACAGACGCAGACCGGTGGCGGCGATGTGGCGCAGTTCTTCTTCGTTCTGGGCGATGCCGCCGCCGCTGCCGCCCAGGGTGAAGGCGGGACGGACGATGACAGGATAGCCGATCTCTTTGGCAAAAGACAAAGCGCCTGTCAGATCGGTAACTACCTTGGAGGGGATCACCGGCTGGCCGATGCTCTCCATGGTGTCTTTGAACACCTGCCGGTCTTCGGCCTTGTCGATGGTCTCTGGATTGGCGCCCAGCAATTTCACATTGTGGGCCGCCAGGAAGCCGTCTTTGGCCAGTTCCATGGACAGGTTCAGGCCGGTCTGTCCGCCCAGGGTGGACAGCAGGCTGTCGGGCTTTTCCTTTTCGATGATCCGCTTGACGGTGTCCAGGGTCAGCGGTTCGATGTAGATCTCGTCGGCCATGACGCCGTCGGTCATGATGGTGGCCGGGTTGGAGTTGATGAGCATGACCTCCAGCCCTTCTTCCTTCAAGGCCCGGCAGGCCTGGGTGCCGGCGTAGTCAAACTCGGCGGCCTGACCGATGACAATGGGGCCCGAGCCAATGACCAGCACTTTTTTGATATCGGGATTTCTGGGCATTATCGCATCTCCTCCATCCGTTTGATAAATTGGTCAAAGAGAAATTGGGTATCCAGAGGGCCGCCGCAGGCTTCCGGATGGAACTGGACGGTGAACACCGGGGCGTTTTCATAGACGATGCCTTCGCAGGTGCCGTCGTTGGCATTGACCATGCTCACCTGAGCATGAGAGGGCAGAGCGTCGCTGTCCACAGCGTAGCCGTGGTTCTGGCTGGTGATATAGACCCGGCCGGTGGAAATGTCCCGCACCGGCTGGTTTGCACCCCGGTGGCCGTATTTCAGCTTGACGGTTTTGCCGCCCTGGGACAGGGCCAGCAACTGATGGCCCAGGCAGATGCCGAAAATGGGCACGCCCGATTGATAGAGTTTGCCGATCTCACCGATGATCCGGGTGTTTTCCGCCGGGTCGCCGGGGCCGTTGGAGAGCATAATGCCATCGGGGGAATAGGAGAGCACTTCCTCCGCCGGAGTGTGGGCCGGGAGAGTGAGAACCTCGCAGCCTCTTTTCACCAGGCTGCGGCGGATGTTCTCCTTGGCGCCGAAGTCCATGAGCACCACCCGGAACCGGGGCTCCTCCGGGGCATCGGTGCGGGGGCTTTGGCAGGTGACGCTTTCCACTGCATTCTGGATGGTGTATCCCCGCAGTTCTTCCAGAATA
Organism: Clostridiales bacterium; assembly: GCA_019420045.1. GTDB lineage: Bacteria > Bacillota > Clostridia > Oscillospirales > Butyricicoccaceae > Pseudobutyricicoccus. The sequence goes on along the minus strand of JAHZHY010000081.1, from coordinate 4,119 downwards.
CCGGGAAGATCGGAGATGTCCTGGGTGATCTTGCCGTTCATCACGCCCTGGCGGCGGATCAGCTTAGTCAGCCGGCGGGTGTCGATGCCGTAGATGCCGGGAATGCCGCTTTGCTGCAAAAAGGCATCCAGATCTCCCTGGCAGCGGAAGTTGGAGGGCTCGCGGCACCATTCCCGCACGATATAGCCCTTGACCTGCACCTTACCGCTTTCAAAGTCCGGGGGAATCACCCCGTAATTTCCCACCAGGGGAAAGGTCTGCACCACGATCTGTCCGTAATAGCTGGGATCGGTGAGCGTCTCCAGATAACCGGTCATACCGGTGGTGAAAACGGTTTCGCCGCAGGTGCTGCCTACGGCGCCGAAGGCCTTGCCTTCCATCACCGTTCCGTCCTGAAGAACCAGATAGGCTTTTTGATCCATATCAATTCCCTCCTTTTCCGATTATTCAAATTGGTTTTTATGATGATCCTGTCCCACATCAATGGGATATTCGCCGGAGAAGCAACCGGTGCAGAAGCGGGCCCGGCTGGTGTGACAGGCTTCTTTCAGTCCCTTGATGCTGATATAGCCCAGGCTGTCAGCGCCGATGTGCTGGCAGATCTCCGGGATGGACATTTTGTTGGCAATCAGGTTTTCCTCGCTGTCGATGTCAGTGCCGAAGTGGCAGGAATGGGTGAAGGGTGGGGCGGAAATGCGCATATGCACTTCTTTGGCTCCGGCCTGTTTGAGCATCCGCACAATCTTGGCGCTGGTGGTGCCCCGGACGATGGAGTCGTCCACCAGAACGATGCGCTTGCCTTCCAGATTGGCCCGCACCGGGTTGAGCTTCAGCCGTACGGCTGCATCCCGCTGGGACTGAGAGGGGAAGATGAAGCTGCGGCCAATATACCGGTTTTTCACAAAGCAGGGGATATAGGGCAGGCCGCTTTCCTGGGAATAGCCCATAGCGGCTTCCAGACCGCTGTCGGGCACACCGCATACCAGGTCGGCGTCCACAGGATATTCCCGGGCCAGTTGGATACCCATGTTATACCGGGCTTCGTAGACACTCAGGCCGTCGATCACCGAGTCGGGACGGGCAAAATATACATATTCAAAAATGCATAGTCCCTTGTTGTCCTTTTCCAGGATCTCGCAGGCCGTCAGGTTGCCGTTGGGGTCGATGACAACCATCTCGCCTGGTTCGATGTCCCGGATGAAGCGGAAACCGGCGCTGTCCAAGGCGCAGCTTTCCGAGGCGATGGCATGTCCGTGGTCGTTTTCGCCCAGGCAGAGAGGGCGGAAGCCCCAGCCATCCCGCACGGCGATCATGGTGCCGTCCGAAGAGAGGATAATCAAAGAAAAAGCTCCTCGCAGCTGACGGGCCGCCGCGGTCACGGCCACCTGGAGGTTGCCATTGCGGATGATCTCATAGGCGATCAAAGCCGAAATGACCTCGCTGTCCGAGGTGGCGGAAAAGGCGCAGCCGTACTGGGAGAGGAGCTCTTTCAGTTCACCGGCGTTGACGATGTTGCCGTTGTGGGCGATGGCGATGCGGCCCCGAAGGAATTCGGTGACCACCGGCTGTACATTGGCACAGATATTGCCGCCGGTAGTGGAATAGCGCACATGGCCGATGCCGATGCCGGAGGCGGGCAGCTTTTTCAAAGTTTCACCGTTGAATACTTCGCTGACGAGCCCCACATCTTTGTGGCACAGAATGGCGTTTTTGGAAAGTACGGCGATGCCGGCCCCTTCCTGGCCCCGGTGCTGCAAAGCCGACAGGGCGTTGTAAGTGATACCGGCGGCTTCCTGGGTGTTGATGTGCACCCCGAATACGCCGCATTCTTCGTGTAATTTCTCTCCCAGCATTGGTGATCCTCCATCATTTGGAATAAACAGACTCTTTGAAAAGCCGGCCCTTTGGAAAAAGGGCCGGACAGGAGCCGGGCCCCGGCAGAATGTTCCGGGGCCCGAATCGGGCAGGCAGCAAAGCCGCATTTTTACATAACCAGGTACTGATCCCGCTCGGCCCCTACGGAAACATAGGTAATCCGGCAGCCCACAGCCTTCTCCAGATAGTGGATGTAGTCCAGAGCAGCCTTGGGCAGATCCTGTACACGGCGGCAGCGGGAAATATCGCACTTCCAACCAGGCAGGTAGTCATAGATGGGTTTAGCGTTTTCCAGATCCTCACCGGTGGGGAAGTTGTCGGTGCGCTTGTCGCTCACCTGATAGCCCACGCATACGGGGATCTTGTCCAGATAGGACAGCACATCCAGCTTGGTCAGGGCGATCTCGTCGGCGCCCTGCATCCGCACGCCATAGCGGGAGGCCACGCAGTCAAAGGGACCTACCCGACGGGGACGGCCTGTGGCAGCGCCGTATTCGCCGCCGGCTTCCCGCAGACGGTCAGCTTCTTCGCCGAACAGCTCCACTGTGAAGGGGCCTTCGCCCACACAGGAGGAATAGGCCTTCATAATGCCGATGCTCTTGCTCAGCTTGTGGTTGGGGATGCCTGCGCCGATGGGAGCATAGGCGGCGATGGTGGAAGAAGAAGAGGTGTAGGGATAGATGCCGAAGTCGATGTCCCGCAAAGCGCCCAGCTGGGCTTCAAACAGGATCTTCTTGCCGGCCTTTTCCGCCTGATCCAGGTAGACGCTGGTATCGCAGACAAATTCCTTCAGGGGATCGCCGTAGGTGTGCAGCCAATTCATCACGCTTTCCACAGTGATGGGCTCAGCGTGATAGCCACCTTCCACCAGCAGGTTTTTCCATTCCACAGCGCTTTCCAGCCGCTTTTCCATGGCGGCGGGATGGAGCAGATCGCCCATGCGCAGCGCCCGCTTCATGTACTTGTCCCCATAAACCGGAGCGATGCCCCGGCGGGTGGAGCCGAACTTGGCGTCGCCCAGCCGGTCCTCTTCCAGGTTGTCCAGCATTTTGTGATAAGGCAGGCAGATGACAGCCTTGTCGCTGATCTTCAGGTTCTTGGGGGAGACGGGCACCCCGGCGTCCTGGAGATTTTTGATTTCGCCCATCAGATGCTCCAGGTCGATGACCATGCCATTGCCCATCACATTGACCACTTCCGGCCGCAGGATGCCCGAAGGCAACAGGTTCAGAATGAATTTGCCCAGGGGATTGACCACGGTGTGGCCGGCGTTGTTGCCCCCCTGATAGCGGACGACGATATCATAGTTTTCCGACAAAAGGTCCACCATGCGGCCCTTGCCTTCATCGCCCCAGTTGATGCCGGTGATCGCAGTAAGCATAACAGTTTCCTCCCGATATTCCGAAATGATCTGGCTGCAAAAAGCAGGCGTCCATTAAAGGACAAAAGCACTCTTCTTTTCCCCTTTAATGAACGCCTTTGTTCATTTTATAAATTATATAGTACGCTAAAGTGCCCGTCAAGGGATTTTGCTTTTTTTCCCAGATATTCCATGGACTTTTGTCACTTTGCAGCGCAGCAAAGAAGAAAGACGGAGGAAAAAAAGCAGATTGACCAGAAAGGAAGAGAATTGCGGGGAGGAGAAGAGGCTGGTATACTAAAAAACAAACAGACGCCTGCGGGCGGGAGAGGACGGATGCAGGGTGTATACATTGATTTTCAACGGTTCTCCCCGGAGAGGGGGAGACACCAGCGCATTGATACAGGTCTTTTGCCGGGAAATCAAGGGACAGGTGGAGCAGATCGATGCTTACAGATTGACTCTGTCCCCTTGTGTGGACTGCCGCCGCTGTGCCGGAGGCGGAGGATGCGTCATAAACGACGGGATGCAGGAGATCTACGAGAAGGTGAACAAGGCCCAGGTGCTGGTGCTGGCTTCTCCTCTTTATTTTTCCACCCTCACCGGCCCGCTGCTTTCACTGTGCAGCCGGTTCCAGGCCTTGTATATGGCCCGGCGAAACCAGGGAAGCGGATGGGAACAGACCAAAGGCGGGCTGGTGCTGCTCACGGGAGGCGGCAGCACCAAAGATCCTTCCTGTGCCTTTCGCACTTCCCGGATCATCTTGCGGGAGATGGGAGCGGGGGAGATCCGCCAGGTGGCCAGCATCGGCACCGACCACCTTCCCGCCGGAGAGGACAAAGAGGCTCTTGGGCCGGCTGTGGCGGCGGCCCGGGAATTCAACG
>JAHZHY010000080.1 GCA_019420045.1 Clostridiales bacterium | reverse complement strand
TATGAACTTCTTTTTATTTCCCTAAATTGTTGCACTTGATAGTATAATTCACCGGACATAGAAAAAAGACCGCATCTTGTGATGCGGTCTTTTTCTTTTTTCTTTTTTACTCTCCTTGGGCCAATTTAGCCAGGGTATCCCCGGCAATGCGGTATACCGTCCAATCGGACATGGGCTCGGCGCCAAGAGAGCGATAAAAATCAATGCTGGGTTTGTTCCAGTCCAGGCACCACCATTCCAGGCGGCCGCATTTTCTCTCCACAGCAATGGCGGCCAGCTTTTTCAATATGGCCTTTCCATATCCATTGCCCCGGTGCTCCGGCTTTACATAAAGATCTTCCAGATAAAGACCGGCCCGACCAAGAAAAGTGGAAAAATTGTGGAAGAACAGGGCAAATCCCACTTCTTCCTCCTCCACTACTGCAAAAATGACTTCGGCCTTTTTCCGCTCAAACAGCCATTCCTCCAGTGTTTTTTCATCGGCCACCACTTCATCCAGCATTTTTTCATAATCGGCAAGTTCTTTGATAAATTGCAAAATCAACGGGATATCTTCCCGCTGGGCATATCGAAAAACGGGCTCTTTTTTCATCTTACTGTCTTCCTTTTATTCTTCTTTTGCAGTTTTCCCGTTGGACCCATCATAGGTTCTCCCTCAGAAAGAAAACAAAGACCGGCAAATCAAAAGCGCAGGCCTTTTCTTCCTGGCTTTGCGGACTATCACCCCAGGCCAGCAGGCGACTGCGGCACAAAAGTCCCCATCCCTGTGGTGTCTCCAACACATGGGTCACTTCCCGCCAGGGAATGAGCTGCTCCCCTTCCGGCCCGGTGCGTTCCAGGCCAAAATCCCAAAAAGCAAAATGCACCTTTTTCCCCAGTTGTTTTTTCATCCGGGTCAGGTTCCACAACGCAGGCAGATGCCAGCCCCATTGAGCAGCATAAAAAGCCAGCAGAGCCAAAGCGGCATAGACCCAGCCCAGGCTGTCCCCCGAGCGAGCAAACAGCCCGGCCACCGCCGCCAGCGCCAGGGCCGCGGCCATCCAAGCCTTGCGGTACCCTTGACGAAACTGGCGGAAATAGGCTTTTTGCAGGCTCAGATACAGCTTTCGGTTCAACACGGTGTCCAACTGAAAAAGGGGCTGGGACATTCTATTTGCACTCCCCCAGGGGCACTTTGTCAAATTCATTGATGAAGCCGGTGATGAACTCTCCCACCTTCTGAAGCATTTCCTGGCCCCATTCCTCGGTGGCATCCTTAGGATCATCCGGCCCGAACCAACCGGAAGGCGTCGCCGAACCAAAGTGACGCTGCACCGTCACATCGATACCCTGATACCGCACGGTCTTAACGCCGGAAGTGGGCAGACCGGCCGAGATATCCTGAGGCTCCAGGGGCATATAATCTTCCATATGTACCAGGCTGGGATCGATGGCCAGAATGGCCGCCGTCTCTTCTCCGCCGCCGTGGCCGCCCTTCCATTTGGGATTCAGTTCTCCCGCCAGCTGCCACCAGTTGAGCAAAGCGCCCAGAGCGCCTTTATCCTCCAGCTGAAGGGCGGTATCCAGAATGGCCTGATCGTTGCCCCCATGGCCATTGAGAAAGACGAAGCGGCGCACGCCATACCGATACAAACAATCGGTGATCTTTTCCAGCACCAGACGCAGACCGTCATAGCCCAAAGAAACTGTGCCGGGGAACCCGAAATGATGGTCTGCCACCCCATAAGGAACGGCCGGGACAATGAGCACATCGCACTTTTCCTCAATGGCCCCGGTCAAATGGGAAGGAATGAGAAAATCGGTGCCCAAAGTCAAGTGAGAACCGTGGTTTTCGATGCTCCCGATGGGAATGACCGCCGTATGGTGATCTTTGAAATAGCGTTCCGCCTGTTTCCAGGTAATTCGTTCCAATCGCATGTTCCGCCGCTCCTTTTGTTTGCATATTTGTTTTTATCATACCCCACCCCCGACCCAAAATCAAGGACCGGGGATGGGGTTTCTTCTCTGGGAAAATTTTTATGTCACACTCCTTGACCCGGAGGACTCCTGGGTGTATGCTGTCTTTTATATTTTTCATTTTGAAATCCACCAAAATCTCATGTGAAGGAGACAACTTTTGTGAAACTGTTTTATCAGCTCTCTCTGCTCTTTTTCCTTTTTTCCTTTCTGGGCTGGGTGATGGAAGTGGTGCTGGTGTCCATTGAATACCGGCGTCTGGTCAACCGGGGCTTTCTGCTGGGACCCTGGTGCCCCATCTATGGCTGCGGCGTCACCTTTGTCACCATTGTGGTGGGCGGCCTTCTGGGATACCGGGGCACCTGGGGCGATGTGTTTCTGGCCGGCTTCTTCCTGTGCGGCGGCCTGGAATACTTCACCAGCTGGTATCTGGAAAAGCTCTTCCACGCCCGCTGGTGGGACTATTCCAAAAAACCCATGAACCTTCATGGCCGGGTGTGGATCGGAAACCTGATTCTCTTCGGTCTGGCCTCTGCCATTATCGTCCGGGTGGTGGACCCCTTCTTTTTCTCCTGGGTGTCCCGCATCCCCCTCTTTGTGATGGCCATTCTGGTCTGGACTCTGTGGGCACTGTTTGTCTGTGACTGCGGCCTGTCCTTCACCGTGATGAACCTGCTGAAAAAGCACATCGATACCCAAAAGGGCGACAACACCGAAGAAATCGCCCAGGCCGTACGCCAGGTGCTGCGGGACAAACGGCTTCTCCGCCGTCTGCTCCACGCCTATCCCCATTGGCAGGCCCGTCCTCACGCTTTGACCCTTCGGCTGAAAAAAGCCCGGCAGGAATATAAGCGCACCCTCTCCGCCCTGCGGAAGGCCCAGAAGCAAGCCCTTCACTCCACCCGTGAAGAGCTGGAGAAGGCCATGGAGCAAGTCCGCCAGGCCCGAGCCGAAAAGGGCGAAGCGCTTCGCCGTCTCCGCCTGGTGCAGCGTCTGTTCCTTCGCTGGGACGAGGAAGAGAGGGATGAAACAGGAAGCCATTGACATTTTCTCCCTTCTCCCTTATACTGAACTAAAGTATCCCTTTTGTTTTGTATAAGAGGAGGTGCTCTGTGTGAAGATCAAAGGGAAATGGATCTCTCCCATCCTTTTGGGATTTCTGATTGTTTTGGGCGGCGTCCTTTTGTGGCGGTTTTACTTCATGGGCTTTTTCCACCATTCTCCTCTTTCGGGAAGCGGCAATCTGTATCCCCGCTTTTCCTACCGAGATGTCCGCAAACCGGAGGCCCGCACCAACCTTTACACCTTGCAGGAGGGAGAATGGAACAAGGAAGGCAAAGGCATCCCCGCCTATGGAATCTACCAGGGTTTCTGCCCCCAGGAAGAAGGAGAAGCTCTGGAAAAAATGTCCTATTACACCAGCTGCCTGGTATTTGCCCAAACCATCCCTCAAGGCCAGGTCTATGTGTATAATCTGCCGGAGGAAAGCAGTCTTAGCTGGCAGGTGCTGCTGAAACAGGGACAAGATTTTCAGTTTTTCCCCTTGGAAAAAACGAGCCCCTCTGAATCCCTGGCCCATGTGGGAGCCTGGGAAAAGGGAATCTGGCTCTATCGCCTCCCGGAAGAGGGCGATCCCTTCCTCACCCTTCTGGATCTGAACACCGGGAAGAGCCAAAATAAGCCCTTCCCCCGCTCCAGTCTGGAAGCAGGGTTCCTGATGGAGGACCGGGTGCTCTATGACGACATCCGGGACCGGCTGCTGTTTTTCTACACCCGGGGCAGCGAAAAACTTTTGGGGCAATACGATTTTGCCACCGGACAACTGTTTTCCCTGCCGCTGACTCAGCCAGTATCCCATTTGCTGATGACGCCGGATGGTTATTTTCTGGCCAACACCTCTTCCCTCCGTCAGGTGATCCTGCATTCCTATGATTTTGACTGGAAGGAAAAAGACTCCATCACTTATCACCTGGACATTCCTCAGGATGAAATAGAGGTGTGGCAGGGCTGTCCTTTCCTGGTGATGGAGGACGGAGTGCTCTATGGTTATCTGGAAGGCTCCCGGCAAAGCAAGCTGCCCGGTGATTGGGGAATGCGGGACTGCTTCTACGCTTTGGATACAGGAAGCGGCCAGCTCCTTTCTCTCCATTTTATCCGCCCTGGCTGGGGATTTCTCCTTCAGGGAGTGGAACTTCTGGCAGAGGAGGGAGAGACTCCCGCCTTTTATACTCTGCCTTCCGGCTTTTAAATTGCCCATTTCTGCAAAAAAGCGCCTGGCTCCCTTGCCAGGCGCTTTTTTGTGTGGTAGGATGGGAAGAGAATTGGAGATCTCTCTCCAAAAAGAAAGGTGGAAAAAAAGAATGCTTCTCAAACAACTGACTGAGGTCTATGATATCCTGGACAGCAGCACTGCCAGCGGCCAGAAGGTGGCTGACTATCTGCGCTCCATCAAGGCGGACGCCAATGTGGAAATTCAGGTGCTCTCCGGCGCCAAAGGCTCCACCGATATGGTGAAGGTGCGCATCCCCGGCAAAAACGGCAAGAGCCAGGGCGGCACAGCCCAAAAAGCAGCGGTCGCCTCCGTCTGCACCGAAAACGACAGCAAAG
>JAHZHY010000008.1 GCA_019420045.1 Clostridiales bacterium | reverse complement strand
GGGCCGGGGGGACATTCTGTCATTCGGTTCTATCACCAGGAAGCAGTATGATGTTTTTCACCGGAGGGATATCTCTCCGGTTTTTCTTTTGTGACGAAATTGTCACAAAAAAAGTCACTGCAATGTCACTTGCAGGGGATATACTGTACTCATCATATTAGTACAGATAGGGAGGACGCAACATGGAAATTTTGCGGGTAGAGCATCTTTCCAAGGTGTATGGCAAAGGGGAGACCCAGGTGTGCGCCTTGAACGATGTGAGTTTTTCGGTGAACAAGGGGGAGTTTGTGGCTATCATCGGCCCCTCCGGCTCGGGAAAATCCACTTTGCTTCATATTTTAGGGGGAGTGGATCGGCCTTCTGGGGGAAAAGTTTATGTGGAGAATACCGATATTTACCGGCTGAACGAAAGCAAACTGGCGGTATTCCGCCGGCGTCAGATCGGGCTGATCTATCAGTTTTACAATCTGATCCCCGTGCTCAATGTGGAGGAGAACATGACTTTGCCTCTGCTACTGGATGGACACAAGGTGGATGAAAAGCGTCTTTCGGAGCTGGTGCAAAGCCTGGGGCTGCAAAACCGGCTGCGGCATTTGCCCAATCAACTGTCCGGCGGCCAGCAGCAGCGGGTGTCCATCGGACGGGCGCTGATCAACAACCCGGCCATTGTGCTGGCCGACGAGCCCACCGGCAACCTGGACAGCAAAAACAGCGCCGAGATCATCGGACTTCTCAAGATGTTCCACAAAGAATACCAGCAGACATTGATCGTCATCACTCATGATGAGCGCATTGCCCTTCAGGCCGATCGGATCATTTCTATCGAAGATGGCCGGATCTCCAGGGATGAGGTGAAAATGCAATGAATGTGATTCAAAAACTCACTTTGCGCCATATGCTGCTGAACAAGAGGCGGACGCTGGTGACGGTGCTGGGCATCGTCATTTCGGTGGCCATGCTCACAGCGGTTTCTACCTTCACCGGCTCCTTTATGGATCTGGCCCGTCGGGATACCCTGGCCCGCACCGGGGATTGGCAGGTGAAATATGTGAACATCACCCGGGAGCAGGCCGATCAGCTGGAAAAATCCCCGGACAATGCTCTGGCGGGGTGCCATTACAATGTGGGGTATCTGGCCCTGCCCGACCCGGGGAGGGAGTCCAGGCCCTATCTCTATTGGCAGAATTACGATGAAAACGGCTTTTCCCTTTTGTCCATGAAGCTGGAAGAAGGGCGGTTGCCGGAAAAAGAAGGGGAAGTGATCGTCCTGGATTCCTTCCTCCAGGACAATGAGCAGTATGAAATCGGCGACACCATCCGTCTGCCCCAGGGCAAACGGACGGGCATTCAAAGTGGTATGCCGGTGGAATATGAAGATCAGGGCCGGCTGAACCAGGAAGAGGTTTTTGAAAAAAACGGAGAGGCCTTGTCCTTTACCATTGTGGGCACTTTTTCCCAGCTGGGACTGAACCGGAACGCCGCAGGCTATGAAATCTACGGTCTGTTGCAGCCGGAACAGGAGCCTCTGACCATGCAGATGAAGGTCAGACAGGTGACAACGGACATTTTCCAGCAGGCTAAGGGCACCGGCGAGAAAGCGGGGCTGGACAGCCAGGGTCAGGTGTATTTCAACAATGCCTTGCTGCGCACCATGGGCGTGGTCAATGACGGCGCCACCATGAATACTCTGTATATCCTCATCGCCATTGTGGTGGTTATCATCATGATCGGATCGGTGTCTTTGATCTACAATGCCTTTGCCATTTCCCTTTCCGAGCGTAGCCGGTATCTGGGGATGCTCTCCAGCGTGGGCGCTACCCGACAGCAGAAAAGCGCCAGCGTCTTTTTCGAAGGCGCGGTGCTGGGGGCTGTGGCCATTCCTTTGGGACTGTTGGGAGGAATTCTGGGCATCGGCATTACCTTTTCCTGTATCAGTCCTATGATGCGGGAGTCCTTCGGGATGGAAGCCGATCTTCGCGTGACCATCAGCTGGGCTTCCATGGCGCTGGCCGTGGCACTTTCTGCCCTGACTATTTTTATTTCTGCTTATATTCCCGCCCGGCGAGCCTCCCGCATTTCGGCTATTGAGGCCATCCGTCAGACGGGAGACATCAAACTGCGTCAACGGACGGTGCGCACATCTCCGCTCACTCGCTGGATTTTCGGTTTCTCCGCCGATCTGGGGCTGAAAAACTTAAAGCGCAACCGGGGACGCTACCGGGCCACCGTCTTTTCTTTGGTGATCAGCGTGGTGCTCTTCCTCACGGCTTCCAGCTTTTCTTCCTATCTGCAAAGGGCTTATTCCATGACCCTCAGCGGGGTGAATTACGATGTGTATGTCTCTGCCTATGGGGATACGCGGGAAGAGACCCAGGCGCAAAAACAGCTCTTCGGGCAGCTGGCCCAGGATGGGCTGGCCGATGATGCCTCCATGAGCCAAAGGGCGGAAAATGTCCGCATTGCTCTGACGAAAGAGCAGCTGACAGAGGAAACGCTGAACCGGCTCCCCGAAGGGATGGAAAAGGAAAAAAGTTTTGAGACCGGGCTGTATCTCATGGCCCTGGACGACAAAACCATGGAGGCTTATCTGGAAAAGGCCGGCGTGCAGGGAGACCCGGGCCAGGGGGCCGTGCTGGTGAATACCGTTCAGCAGCGGAAAGGCTACCAGTTTGAAAAATACCAGGCTTTCCATCTGGAAGCGGGCGATCAGGTAACAGCAGAGCAGATCACAGGCTATGACAGCCAGGGAAATGCAGAAGCGGGGGCGTCCCGGAATATTACCATCGCCGCCACCACCGATGTGATGCCTCAGGGAATGCCGGAATATCTGGAAGATCCGCTAGCTATGGTGCTGGTGATGAAAGAAGAGGCCCTGGAAGGCCTGATGCAGGAGCTGGTCTCCACAGGCGGAGAGGTGGGTTACAGCGTCAGCACGCAGATGTTCTTTACCAGCCAGGACCCGGACGCTTTGGCCGAAAGCCTGGAAGAGCAGGTGGCGGGCAGCACCCAGAGCGGAATCTTTATCAGCAACATGGCAGAACAGCGCCAGGCCAGCGAGAGCCTGACCATCATTCTTCAGGTGTTCACTTATGGATTTGTGGTGCTGCTGGCCCTGATCAGCGTGGCTAATATTTTCAACACCATCTCCACCAGCATCGCTTTGCGCAAACGGGAGTTTGCCATGCTGAAAAGCGTAGGCATGACGCCCCAGGCATTCAGTCAGATGATGAAATATGAATCCCTGTTCTATGGCCTCAAGGCGCTGTTTTACGGTTTGCCCCTCAGCTTTTTGGTGATGGTGCTGCTGTACCGCACGGTAAACCGGAACTTTGGATTTGGATTTTTTGTCCCCTGGGGAAGCGTAGTCATTGCGGTGGCTGCGGTTTACCTGGTGGTGGGTATCACTATGCTTTATAGCAGCCGGAAGGTACGCAAACAGAACATCATTGATGGATTGCGACAGGAAAACATCTGATATGGGTTTAAGAAAGTTGTAAGAATTCCCGTAAGGGAGCTGTAAGAAGGGGCTGTTATACTAAAAAACACAAGGAGGGAACAAAGAATGAACATTTTGATTTTGACAGGAAAATTTGGTATGGGGCATCAGAGCGCTGCTTTGGCGCTGGAAGAGCATATTCGTTCGGCGTTCCCTCAGGCCCAGGTTCGGGTGGCCGACCTGGTGGAAGAGACCTTCCCGAGGAAAAGCCGGGGCATCTATAAGATGTTTGCCATGGTAGCCCATCACGGCGGGCCGGTGTTCAATCGGCTGTACCGTTCTTTGGATCGGGAAGGCCCGGCCATGCCCGTGCCGGCCCAGGGCAAATTCCTCAAGGCCCTGCATCGGCTGGTGAAGGAAACAAAGCCCCAGGTTGTTCTTTCCACCCTGCCTCTTTGCACTCGCCTGGCTTCGGAATACAAAGGAAAACAGGGAGGATTTCAGTTGATCAGCTGCGTCACCGACATCCGCTGCCACAGCGAATGGATTGCTCCCCATGTGGATCTGTACTGTGTGCCGTCTCAGAAGACCTTCCGGG
>JAHZHY010000079.1 GCA_019420045.1 Clostridiales bacterium | reverse complement strand
TTCCGCCATGCTCTCAACTGCGCCATCGACAAGGAAAGCGTTGTCACCGTTGCTTACAACGGCCTGGCTACTCCTTCCTGGACTGCTACTCCCAGCAACTTTGCTGGCACCACCGATGAAAATGCCGACACCTACGATGTGGAGAAGGCCAAGGAATATCTGGATGCCTCTGGTGTGGATCCTGCTTCCGTCAAGTTCTCCATCATCTGCTCCGACGACACCAAGAAGCGCGCCGGCGAAGTGATTCAGGCCAACCTGAAGGAAATCGGCATCAACTGCGAAATCGAGAGCATGGACCTGGCCACTTATCTGTCGGCCACAGCCGAAGGCGATTATACCGCAGCCATTGGCGGCTATTCTTCCGATAGCTTGCTCAGCTATGTGGTGGGCGTGTACCATAGCTCTTCCATCAATGCTTCCAACAAGACCCGTCTGAACAGTCCGGAAGTGGATGCCCTCATCGACAAGGCGAAGGTTACCGTGGATGCGGCCGAGAGAAAGCCCATCATGGAAGAACTGTCCGCTCTGCTCAATGAGATCTGCTCTCAGGCTCCTATCTATCAGCCCATCTCCATGAGAGCGTTTGATGCTCGCCTGCAGGGTGTGGAAATCACCGACGGCGGCACAATCTTCTGGCAGAATGTTTCTTGGGGCGAATAAGCCTTTGAATTGAGAAACAATTCCAATCAACAACAAAAAAGCCGGGGCGAAAACCCCGGCTTTTTTCTGAGCAGAACAGTTTTCATTTTTCATTGACATTTTCTTGACAAATCACCATGCCTGGGGTAGGATGATAGCGAGAGGGGCGGAACCATGCAGGAAGAAAAAGAGCCGTTGGATCTGTCTGAATATGGGAGAACAGATCTGATTTTCGATTTTGTCTCCACCTATTATGAAAGGACCAATATTTCCCGGGATTATGGCACGGGGGAGAGCTACTCCATGACCGAGGTGCATATGCTCACCCGCATCGCCGATCATCCGGGGATCACGGTTACCGAGTTGTCCCAGCGGGGGAACCGGACCAAAAGCGCCATTTCCCAGGTGGTCAAGCGTTTGGAAGAAAAGGGTTTGGTGGAAAAACGCAAAGCGGCGGACAATGGAAGCCGCACATTGCTGTATGCCACTTCCGGCGGCCGGCAGCTCAGCGATTATCACAAAGCCTATGATGTGGAACACGGTACAGCCTTTGATGCCATGCTGGCGGCGGAGAAGGGTGAACAAGCTGTGGAACAGTTTTATGAAGTGCTGGCTTGCATGTATGGTTATCTGCGGAAAAAGCGGGAAAACAGCATGCGGGAAAAATGCGGCAGGGAATCTTCTTTGGAAGAAGAGCCTGGCCGGGAAGAATAAGAAACAGGCACAAAGCGGCGCCGGAAGACCGGCGCCGCTTTTTTTACAACATTCATTTAGTCTTTTAGAAGAGAAAAGAAACGGAAAAAGCAGAAGAAGTATCCTTCTGGAACGAAGGAGAAAGACCTATTTCTGGCGGAAGGTGGCGCATTCGGTCTGCTGGCCCGGGCCGCTGCGCACGGTGACCTGAGCGGCGGTGCAGCTGCCGCCTGCATTATAGGTGCAGCTTTGGGCTGCACAGGAAATCTGACAGTTGGGATGGGGCGTGCCCTGAGAGGGGCCGTTTTGCATGGCGCCGTTTTGGGGCTGGAAAGAGGCGCAGCAGGTATCAGCGCACTGGCTGGCCTGGGTGCCGCCCACTTCGATGCCCTGGAGGCAGCAGCAGCCCTGGGCATTGTTGGCGCAGGAACTGACGCCGCATTGCAGATTTGTCATATCAATCGTCTTCCTTTCTGCGGCCGGGCTTGCCGCTGGCCGGCGTTTCGGACCGCAGTGATAGTTTTTCCGAAAAAAGAGGAGCCTATTCATAAATTATCTGTTTTTAGTTGACGGGCTTTTTACGGCATGGTATACTTCGGTCTGTTTGAATATCAAATGAAACAATCGACAAGGACACCGAAAGGGGTGGAAAGATGGCGGGATATTTGGAAAATCTCAATGGCTTTTTGGTGGGGCTTTTCAATGAAATTCTGAAAATCGAAGAAAATGCCTTGTGCTCCGGGGAGACCCGAGAGATCTCTGTGAGGGATATGCATATTATCGAAGCCATCTGCGCCGGCAAAAGTATGCGGGATAGGCGGACAACGGTTGTGGCTCAGCGGTTAGGCGTTACCACCGGAACATTGACAGTGGCCATCAACAGCCTGGAGAAAAAAGGATATGTGGAGCGCCAGCAGGACCCCGCTGACCGGCGGGTGGTTTTGCTCTCTTTGACAGATAAAGCCTTGCGTGCTCAGCAGATCCATGAAAATTTCCATCGGGAACTGGTGGAGAACATTGCTGGCGTCCTGTCCGCAGAGGAGATGGCCGTTTTGATGCGAGCTTTGGGAGCGGTACAGGACTATCTGCGTTCGTACCAATAGAAAAGTTTTGATTGTGGAAAAGAGAGGGGAATTTTTATGTCTGTGCGCATTGTTACCGATAGTACCAGTGATTTGTCCCAGCAGCAGGCGCAGCAGTTGGGGGTGGAAGTCATTCCGCTCACCGTCCGTTTTGGAGAGGAAGAGTTTGTGGATGGTGTCACCATGACCCCGGCGGAGTTTTACAAAAAACTGGAGGAGAGCCAGCAGCTGCCCCAAACGTCTCAGGTCAATCCGGATGTGTTTGAAAAAGTTTTCGGTGCGGCCCGGGCGCAAGGTGATACCCTGGTGGGGATCTTCCTTTCTTCTGATCTGAGCGGCACCTTCCAGTCGGCCCGGGTGGCTCAGCAGATGCTGGGAGAAGAGGGAATCGTTTTGGTGGACAGCCGCACGGTTACCTTTGGTTTAGGGCTTCTGGTGCGGGAAGCAGTCGCCATGCGGGATGCGGGGAAAAGCGCCCAGGAGATCGGAGCGGCGCTGGAAGAGCTGCGCCACAAGGTGCGCTTGTATGCCGCTGTGGATACATTGAAATATCTTCGTTTGGGAGGCAGGCTTTCCGGTGCGGCTGCGGCTTTGGGCGGACTTCTCAATATCAAACCGCTGATCTCCGTGCAGGAGGGAAAAGTGGAGTCTGTGGCAAAAGTGCGGGGGCTGGGTCCGGCTCTGGACTGGATCGTCTCCCGGATCGAAGCAGAGGGATTGGACCCGGAGCATATGGTGATGTTCGGCCATACGGCGGCGCCGGAGCTGTGTGAGAAGTTTGCCCAGAAGGTGTTGGAAAAATTGCCGGTGGCCCAGTATGATTGGGCTGAGATCGGCAGCACGGTGGGAACCCATGCAGGACCGGGAGCCGTAGGCGCTGCATTCATTAAAAAGGCCTAGAAGAAAACAGGAGATTGGGAGAAAAATATGGATTTGAATACCTCCTGGAAGGTCAAAACCATGAAAAAAGGGCAGATCCGGAAGGTGTATCGCAGGTGGATGAGGTGGGATTTTCCACCGGCTGAGCGGCGGCCTCTTCACCGGATACTGAAATTTGTCTCTCAGGGAAAATATGAATGTTTGGGGCTTTGGCGGGATGAAGAGCAAGTGGGCTATGCTTTTCTGTCCTTGGATGGCCGGGGCGGTGCGCTGCTGGATTACTATGCCATGGCTCCTTCCTGCCGGGGAAAAGGCTATGGCAGTGCCTTTTTTCCGTTGATCGCCCGCCGGTATCCCGCCGGCATACTGGCGGAAGTGGAAAGCCCGGAAAAAGCCTGCTGCAAAGAAGAAGAGCTCCTTCGTCGCCGTCGGGTGGAATTTTATCAGCGGCTGGGGATGGAGGATACCGGCCTTCGGTGTCTGCTTTATGGAATTTCCTATGGGATTCTGTGGAAGCCAGGGGGTTGGAAGCCGGAAGAACTTCTCCGCCATTTGGATGGATTTTACCGGCAGTTGATGACACCGCTGATGTACCGGAAAAATCTGCGGTATGAGACGCCGGAAAAATATTGATTTGCTTTACATTTTTCCCTCGGGGGAGTATCATGGGAGGCAGCGGGGCCGAGGCCCCTTTGTGAAAAAGAAAAAGGAGTGGAGAAATATGGCCAAAGGCATTGTGGGGGCGGAGGATTGCGCCGCTCTGCTGGAAAAATTGGTGACCACCAACACTTGCCAGCCGGAGGGAAACGAGGAAAAGCTGGGGCAGATGATTGCTGATCTGTTTCCCGATACGGTAGAAAAGCGGTGGATCGATCATGGCCATGGCCGGGCCAGCCTGGCGCTGCGAATTCCCGGTGAAAGTCCGGAAGGCGGCCTTGCCTTTATGGGGCATATGGATACGGTGTCCTGCGGCGATCCTGCTCTGTGGAAATGTGATCCTCTCAGCGCCCAGCGGGAAGGGGATGTGATGTACGGCCGGGGCACCGCCGATATGAAAGGCGGACTGGTGTCCATGATTGAGGCCGCTCTGGCTCTTTTGAAGAAAGGGCAGCCTCTCAAGCGGGATCTGTGGCTGTGCTTTACCGCGGATGAGGAAGCCCACGGCACAGGGGCTCTGGCCTTTTCCGAGAATGGCTGGCTGAAGGATGTCAGTGCGCTGGTGGTGGCCGAGCCTTCGGCAGAAAATATTGGCCTGTGTGAAAAGGGCGCTCTGTGGCTGCGGTTTTCCGCTGTGGGTGCGTTGGCCCATGGCTCCCGTCCGGAGATCGGCATCAACGGCGTGGAAAAGCTGATGGAGCTGGAACGCCGTTTCCGTGCCATGGTGCCGGTGGATGAAGCGCATCCCAGCCTGAATCATACCACGATGGCGGTTACCCGGCTGGAAGGCGGCATCATGACCAATGTGATCCCGGCCAATGCAGTGATGGAGCTGGATATCCGTACACTGCCCAGCCTGTCCCACGATGCCCTTCTGGAAAAAGCCCAGAGGCTGTGTCAGGAAATGATGGAGGCCTGCCCTGGCCTGCATCTGGAAATGGAAGTGCTCAACAACCGCCCGGCTGTGGAAGTGGCCGAAGAGCATCCGTTTGTAGGCCTGGTGAAGGACTGCTGCAAGGAAGCCGGGATCGAGCCGGTGTGCAAGGGCCTGTATTTCTACACCGACGCTTCCCAGGTAGTGCCTGCTCTGGGCTGTCCCTTCGTGATCTTTGGGCC
>JAHZHY010000078.1 GCA_019420045.1 Clostridiales bacterium | reverse complement strand
TCCATATCGGAAAGGGGCGAGTGCTCCTTCACCTTTTTCAGCAGGGTCTCCAAGCTATAATCCACCTGGCCCAGCGGCTCCTGGCCGCCTTCCAGTTCGCTTTGAAACGGGGCAAAGCCCCCGTTGTTCCGATCCATTTCACTCATATTGCAACCACCTGCTCTATCCCTGGGATTTGCTGGCTTCGGCCAGCCGTTTCAGTATACGGGAGCCGTTGATATCGGCTTTGTCCTTGCGCTCCAGCACCCGGATGTCCACCTGTTCATCTCCACGGGTGCAGGAGAAAATGTCAAATTCTTGGAACACATCCAGGCAGATGAGCAGCTTGCCCAAATTCATCCCCCGGCAAGCCTCATAACGCACCTGACGGTACAATGTGCGGGGAGAGCAGCTCAACCCCTGCTCCCCGGCGCGGGCCTTCACATGGCGGAACACCGCCACCAGATCCTGACGGGTGGGGATCAGCCCCAGCGCCTGGCGCGGCTCCAGTGCTCCCCCTTCCTGAAAGGTGCGGTACACCTCCCAGAAATCCCGGTCGGCCCGGTCCTCTTCTCCGGACCAAAGGAGATCCCGCAGCACCAGCTGCACGCTCTCCCGTCCCCGGTACCGGTTGATCTCCACCGAAAAGGCGCCGTCCACCTGATCCCCGCAGACAAAGGGACAGTTGGCGCTGCCCATGCCGAACAAAAAGGCACAGAAGCTCTTTCCATCCCGGCCCAGCTGAAGCTTGGTATGCCTGTCCTGGCTGATGGGGGTGATCTCCTCAATGGTCAGCCCCCGCATGCAGAACATGGGCTGGGGATTGCCCATGCCGAACGGCTCCAGCACTTCCAGGGATTCCACCGCCGGAATCGTCAGATCCCCCGGCTCCACCAGGCAGTCCACCGGCAGAACAGGCTGCACCTGATTTTGTTCCATCTGCCGGGCGGCGTAGGCCTCAAACCGGCTTTTGAACTCCTCCAGATGGGTGCGCTGTACCGTCAGTCCCACGGCCAGCTCATGGCCGCCGTATTTTTCCAGCAGGTCGCCGCACTCCTCCAGCCCTCCATAGAGATGGAAACCGGGAACGCTGCGCCCGGAGCCCTTGCCGGTATCCCCATCCAGAGAAATCAGGATGGCGGGCACGCCGTACCGGTCGGCCAGGCGGGAGGCCACGATGCCCACCACGCCATTGTGCCAGTTTTCGCCCCACAAAACGATGGACTTGTCCCGCTGCGGGTCAAACTGGCTGGAAAGCCGCCCCAGAATCTCCTGGAAAATCTGGTTTTCCTCCTGCTGCCGCTGCCGGTTCAGCTGGCACAATTCCCCGGCCAACTCCCCGGCCAACTGACAGGAATCGGTCAAAAACAGCTCCACCGCCTTGTCCGCCCCGCCCATCCTTCCGGCGGCATTGATCCGGGGAGCCATGGTGAAGCTGATGGCCCCGGCGGTCACTCCCTTGTCTTCCACCCCCAGCTTCTGCATCAGGGCACGCAGGCCAGGGTTCTTGGTGTTTTGCAGATATTGCAGGCCCCAATGGACGATGCTCCGGTTTTCCCCCACCAGGGGCATCACATCGGCCACCGTTCCCACCGCCACCAGATCGGCGTATTGCTTCATCAGCTCTTCCAGGGGACGGCCCTTTTCCATGGCGCAGATCAGCTTGAAAGCCACGCCCACGCCGGCCAGCTCCCGGAAAGGATAAGGGGAATCGCTGCGCCGGGGATTGATCACCGCCAGCGCCTCTGGCAAAACCTCTTTGCATTCGTGATGGTCGGTGATGACCACTCCCATCCCCAGACTCTGGGCCAGAAGGGTTTCCTCCACAGCGGTGATGCCCGAGTCCACCGTCACCATCAGGCGGCAGCCATCCTCCGCCAACTTGCGGATGGCCCCGGTGTTCAGGCCGTAGCCCTCGTTCATCCGGTCGGGGATATAATACTGACACTCCGCTCCCCGGGAGCGAAGGTACCGGATCAAAATGGCGGTGGCGGTGACGCCGTCCACATCGTAGTCCCCATAGACTGCAATTTTCTCTCCCCGCCCGATGACTTCCTCCAAAGCGGCCACGGCCTTGTCCATATCGGGCAGCAAAAAGGGATCTCCCAACCGGTCCAGGGAAGAGTCCAGAAAATGGGCGGCATCCTCTCCACAAAGTCCTCTGGCAGCCAACACCTGAGCTGCCAGGGAGGAAAGTCCCAACTGCCTTTCCAGGCGCTGGGCCTCCTCCGGACAGGGCGGGGCGATATTCCATTGTTTTCTTCTCATAGCCGCTCCCCCTTTGAATTTTTATTAAAGAATATTATAACAATTTTAGATGCCCCTTACAACATATCCATGGCAAAATCATGTAAAAAACCGGTTTTCGCCGGTGAAAAAAGGCTTTTTCCTTACAAAAGAAAAAATTGCGGCGCGAAATACCGCGCCGCCTGGTTTTTTACACTTTCTTCACAAAGCGAAACCGCTTTTATTCAAGCCCCGGTTCCCTGTGCTGGATCACCTCAGAAAAGACAATCTGGGTCTGGGTCTTGCCGAACTTCTGCACTCTGGCCACAAAAGCATCCAGCTGCTGGGTGTCGGGAAAACAGACTTTGAGCAGCATGGAAAAAGCCCCCGCCACATGGTAGCACTCCATCACTCCCGGGCAGGAACGGACACAGGCATAAAAATCTTCCTGCCGCTCCGGCGGCAGCACCACATTGACAAATGCGGTGATATGATAGCCCAGCTTTTCCTGAGCCACCGTGACCCGATAGCCGGTGATGATGCCGCTGTTTTCCATCCGCTCAATGCGGGCCGAAACAGCCGGCGGCGACAGAAATACCTGCTCGGCGATCTTCTTCAAAGGAATCCGGGCATTCTGCCCCAAAAGAGATAAGATTTTTTTATCGATAGCGTCCATAACTCGCTCCCGTTGCCTATGGTTTGGGAAAATCCTTCCCCTTTGCAACAGTATATCAGTTTCGCCTAATAAAATAAAGTCTCATTTTTGTTTTGCTTTGCAAAATGAAGCCCAGGGGCTAATTTTTTCGATTTCTTCCGTATTTTCTTCCCCCTCTTTACCCTGGGATGCAAATCGTGTATCCTTGTGCCCGAAAAGAAAAGCCGCTCCGGCGGCCAATGAATAAAGTGAGGGTCTTTTTTATGAACACAAGAGTCGAAGCCGATTCCATCGGTACCCTGGAAGTGCCTGTTGACGCTTACTATGGCGTCCAGTCCCTGCGCGGCCATCAGAACTTCCCCATCACCGGCCATCCCATGCATGAGCTGCTGATCGTCAGCCTGGCTCAGATCAAGAAAGCCTCTGCCATGGCCAACAAGCATGCCGGCACTCTGGATGCCAAGATCGCCGACGCCATCATCGCCGCCAGCGACGAAGTCATCAACGGCAAGCTCCATGACCAGTTCATCGTCGACGCCATCCAGGGCGGCGCCGGCACCTCTGCCAATATGAACGCCAACGAGGTCATTGCCAACCGGGCCATCGAGATCCTGGGCGGCCAGAAGGGCGATTATTCCATCGTCCATCCCAATGACCATGTGAACATGGCTCAGTCCACCAACGATGTGTATCCCACCGCCGGCAAGCTGGCTATCCTGGCTCTGCTGCCCGGTGCTCTCCATCAGCTGAACCGTCTGTATGAGGCTCTGGAGATCAAGGCCAAGGAATTTGACGATGTGGTCAAGATGGGCCGTACCCAGCTGCAGGACGCCGTGCCCATCCGTCTGGGCCAGTCCTTCCACGCTTATGCCAGCGCCATCCAGCGCGACATCAAGCGCCTGCACAAGGCTTCCAAGGATATGTGCGTTGTGAACATGGGCGCCACCGCCATCGGCACCGCCATCAATGTTTCCGCCGACTACCTGGATCACATTGTGGACGATCTGCGTGAAGTAACCAAGTTCCCCCTGATCCAGTCCGAAGACCTGATCGACGGCACCCAGAACCTGGACGGCTTTGTGAATGTGTCCGGCATCATCAAGACATGCGCCGTCACCCTGTCCAAGATGTCCAACGACCTGCGGCTGATGTCCAGCGGCCCCCGTACCGGCCTGGCTGAAATCAACCTGCCTCCCAAGCAGAACGGCTCTTCCATCATGCCGGGTAAGGTCAACCCTGTTATCCCCGAAGTGATGAGCCAGGTGGCCTTCAACATCATCGGCAACGATATGTGCATCACCATGGCTGCCGAAGCCGGTCAGCTGGAGCTGAACGCCTTCGAGCCCGTGCTGTTCTACAACCTGTTCGAGTCCATCGAGACCCTCACCGGCGGCGTGCGCACCCTGATCGACAACTGCATCCTGGGCATCACCGCCAACAAGGAGCACTGCCTGGAGCTGCTGGAGCACAGCGTTGGCATGATCACCGCCCTCTGCCCCTTCATCGGCTACAAGCGCGCCAGCGAGATCGCCAAGGAATCCCTGAAGAGCGGCGTGCCTGTGCGTAAGCTGGTTGTTCAGAAGGGCATCGTCTCCGCCGACGAAGTGGATGAGATCCTCAACCCCTTCAAGCTGACCTTCTCCGAGAAGGAGCGGGAAGAGCTGGAGCAGTTCACAAAGAAGCATCAGAACAAGTAAGCAACCGCTATCAAAGCAATCAAAGCCCGGAAGCCATGCTTCCGGGCTTTTTTATGTCGAAGGTGAATTATACTATCAAGTGCAACAATTTAGGGAAATAAAAAGAAGTTCATACA
>JAHZHY010000077.1:1971-2735 GCA_019420045.1 Clostridiales bacterium | reverse complement strand
ACGATTTCCATTTTGGCCGCTTCCCGCACCGCTTCATCATCGGTGACGCAGAAACCGGCCATATTGACGCCCATATCAGTGGGGGATTTATAGGGGCTTTCTCCGGCAATGGTCTCAAACATGGCATTGAGCACTGGGAACACTTCGATATCCCGGTTGTAGTTTACTGCGGTCTTGCCATAGGCCTCCAGATGATAGGGGTCGATCATGTTCACATCGTTGAGATCTGCGGTGGCCGCTTCATAGGCCAGATTCACCGGATGCTTGAGAGGCAGGTTCCACACAGGGAAAGTTTCAAACTTGGCATAACCGGCACTGATGCCCCGCTTGTACTCGTGGTACAGCTGGGACAGACACACAGCCATTTTGCCGCTGCCCGGGCCGGGAGCCGTCACCACCACCAGGGGACGGGTAGTCTCCACATATTCGTTTTTGCCGTATCCTTCGTCGCTGACGATCAGGGGCACATTGGTGGGATACCCGGGAATGGAGTAATGGAGATAGACCTTCAGTCCCAAATGCTCCAGCTTGGTTTTGAACTGATCTGCCGCCGGCTGGCCGCCATAACGGGTGATAACCACACTGCCCACATAAAGCCCGATGCCCCGGAAAGCATCGATCAGGCGAAGCACATCGGCATCATAAGTGATGCCCAAATCGCCCCGGACTTTGTTTTTCTCGATATCGGCAGCGTTGATGGCCATGACCACCTCAGCTTTATCCGCCAGGCTCTGAAGCATACGCACTTTGCTGTCAGGCGCAAA
>JAHZHY010000077.1:0-1961 GCA_019420045.1 Clostridiales bacterium | reverse complement strand
CCAGGCAGCACGCGGGATGCGTGGAAATCATCGAAGAGTTTGCCGCCAAATTCCAGATAGAGCTTGCCGCCAAACTGTTTGATTCTCTCCAGGATATGTTGGGACTGCATGCTCAGATATTGCTCATTGTCAAAACCTGTTCGAACCATAGATCATACCCCCATATTCATTTTATTACAACAATGTTTTACATTATAGCACTGCCCCCACCATTTTTCAATGTCTTTTCTTACAAAAGAGCACTGCGCAAAGCGGTCTCCACTTTCTCCCGGCTGGCCGCGCCTTCATGCATTTTCACTCCGCCCACAAAATAGCAAGGCACATAATAATAGTCATAGGATTCTGCCAACGCCGCTTCCTTCCGTTCATCCACCACACGGATAGGAATTTTTTGCAATTCCGGGTATTGCTGCATCAGTTCTTCCTGCCATCTGAGAGCCTCCACACAATAAGGGCAGTTTTTCAGCACAAACAGCATGACTTCCTTCAAGGCATTCCCTCCTTTTCCTTTCTATTATGGCTCGAATTTGGCTCCCAATGCCCGGGCCATATCAATGGCCTGCTGCACATCGATCCGGGCTCCACGAAAATCGGCACCCAGAATATCTGTGGCCCCCAGATTGCTGTCACGCAGATCCGATTGCCGGAAACTGGCGCCGCTGATCATGGCTCCTTCAAAATCACAGTTTTTGATCCGGCATTTTTCCAGCTTGGCCCGGTTTAAATCTGCTCCCCGGAAATTGATGTTCTCCAGCTCCATTTTATAGAAATCCATTTCCCGCAGATCGGTATAGGACCAGTCGCCGCCGATGATCTGAATGGATGCCGTATTGGCCCCCACAAACACCGTCCCCGTCAGCTTGCACTCTTCAAAGACTGCCGCAAAAAGTCCCGCATATTGAAAGGTACAGTTGACAATGGAGCAATGCTCAAAGCGGCAGGCGCCCAGCTTGGCCCCGGTAAAGCGGCATTTTTCAAAACTGCAGTTTTTGAATACCGATTCGGAAAAATCCCCGCCGTCAAAACGGCAATCATGGAATTTCAGTTCTTCCACCTGCTGTTCCGGTTCTTTGATCCCTGCAAAGTCCTGGCCATCGTATTCCTTTTGTTCAAACATCCTCATTCCCCCGAAATTTAAGATGGCGGAGAAGTTTCTTCTCCGCCATTTCTTTTGAATATAAAATTATTCTACTGCATCCAGGAATCATTGTAAAGGGCAACATGGAAAATATCCAATCAATGGGCATGTGCGTGTCCTACGCTCAAGGCAAAGGCCAGAGCCAGGCCCAAAAGCAGCCACAGAAAACAAAGTTTTCCCTTCTTTGTCTCCGGCTGACTCAGCTCAAAACCCGCGGCAAAGACC
This sequence comes from Clostridiales bacterium, assembly GCA_019420045.1. GTDB lineage: Bacteria > Bacillota > Clostridia > Oscillospirales > Butyricicoccaceae > Pseudobutyricicoccus. Next base: position 598 of record JAHZHY010000077.1, on the reverse strand, counting down.
ATGGAACCGGCCGCCAAAGACAGACACAAGGAAAGCAGGCTTTCCGGCATAGCTCCGGCCAGAGTTCCCAGAACCGATCCCACCACCAAGGGCAAACCGCATACCACCGACAAAAGAAGCACCTTACCCCGAGCAAATCCTCCCTGAAGCAAAGGAAAAGCCATGGCCATTCCTCCTGGCACATTGTGCAAAGCGATCAGACCGGCCCTTTCCCATGCATGAGCTCCCACGGCTGCGCCGATAACAAAGCCTTCCGGCAGGTTATGCAGCATCAGAGCGGCCAACATCATCAGGCCGGCGGAAACCATTCGCCCTTGCTTTTCCCCTTTCTGTCCGGCCTCAGCCTTCTCGGCGATCCATACCAGCAGACCGCCGCCCAAAAGCCCCAGGGCCACCACCCACAAGGTTCCATGAGCCACCGCTTCGGGGAGAAGATCGAAAAAGGCCATGCCCAGCATAATGCCCGCTGTAAAATACAATAATCCCTGTATGGGCAGTGATTTTTTACCCCATAACACGGCTATCAGGCCGCCCAATCCAGTGCCGCCCATACCGGCCAGTGCTGCCAAAAAAATCCCTTGCTCCATCGAAATGACCT
>JAHZHY010000076.1 GCA_019420045.1 Clostridiales bacterium | reverse complement strand
CTCTCTGCGCCTGGTGCTGCCGGTGGTCTATCAGCTGCTGGGGCCCCAGGGGGAGATGCTCACCCTCATCAAGCCCCAGTTCGAAGCCGGACGGGAAAAGGTGGGCAAAAAGGGCGTGGTGCGGGAAAAGAGTACCCACATCGAGGTGCTGGAAAACACCCTGGACACAGCTCGCAAGGCCGGTTTCCATGTTTGTGGGCTGACCTATTCGCCCATCACCGGCCCCGAGGGCAATATCGAGTTTCTGGCTTATCTGAAAAAAGAGGGGGAGGACGCTCCCATTGACATTGCCGCCATTGTGGAAGAGGCCCATGGGGAGATGAAAGGCGGAGAGCAATGAAGCAGATCTTTCTCTTCCCCAATTTCACCAAAGAGGGCACCCAGGATGCCGCCCAGCAGATCGTCCGGCGATTGCGGGAGCTGGAGTTTCAGGTGTGCTGCGATGAAACCATCCGGGGCCAACTGGGCGGGGAGACCGAGGAGATGTGCCAGTGGGCCTCCTATGAGGACTGCCTGACCCAAAGTCATATGGTTCTGGTTGTGGGCGGCGATGGCAGTATTCTCCGCATCGCCCCGGACGCCGCCCGGCACGATCTGCCCATCTTGGGGGTCAACACCGGAAAACTGGGGTTTATGAGCGAACTGGATACCCATGAACTGCGGTATCTGCGTCAGCTGCAGCAGGGGCAGTATACCATTGACAACCGGATGATGCTGGATGTGACCGTGCAGCGCCAGGGAGAAAAGGTCTATTCGGCCTGTATTCTCAACGATGTGGTCATCACCAAGTGGCCCTTGGTGCGGCTGATCAATATTTCTCTCAGCATCAACGGCACGCTGACCACCTCCATGCGGGGAGACGGGATCATCGTCTCCACACCCACCGGCTCCACGGCCTATACTCTGTCTGCCGGCGGGCCCATCATCGAACCCAATGCCAACTGCATGGCAGTCACTCCCATTTGTGCCCATGAGCTGGGAGTGCGGCCCTTTGTGCTTTCCGATGAGCGGGTGGTCACCATCACGGCGGGGGCCGAGGACAACAAGGCCTATCTGTCCTCCGACGGAGGAGCTCCTCTGGAGCTGGAACCTTCGGACACCGTGACCATCCGTCGTTCCCAGTGGCAGACCCGGCTGGTGCGCCTGAAGAGCATCGGCTTTTATCAGCTTATTTATAAAAAATTGTCTATCTGAACAAGAGGAGGGATGCGCTTATGAAATTCCAACGGCAAGCAGCTATCATCGATCTGATCTCGAGCCATGAGATCGACACCCAGGAAGAGCTCACCGCCAGACTGCGGGAGATGGGTTTTCACTCCACCCAGGCCACCATTTCCCGGGACATCAAAGAACTGCGGCTGATCAAAATCGCCTCTTCCAACGGCGGTTATAAATATTCCATTGCCGAAAGCGAGCAGGATTCCGGTTTCGTGCCAAGGGTGCGGAACATTTTCCGGGAATGCGTCATCAAGGTGGATGTGGCCCAGAACCTGGTGGTCATCAAGACCATCACCGGTATGGCCAATGCCGCCGCGTTTGCCCTGGACACCATGAAGATCAGCGAGATCGTGGGAACCATCGCCGGGGACGACAATGTGCTCATCATCCTCCGGGACAATGAGAGCGCCGAAAACTTTTTTGAGCAAACCAAGGAAATGCTTCGCTGATGGGAGAGGGCAGTTGGAGGAAGGGATATGCTGAAAACGCTGCACATCGAAAATGTGGCCGTCATTGAAAAGGCCGATATCCAGTTTATGGCCGGTTTCAATGTGCTCACCGGTGAGACGGGCGCGGGCAAATCCATCATCATCGACTCTCTGTGGGCCATTCTGGGGGCCCGCACCAGCCGGGAGCTGATCCGGCATGGACAGAACAAAGCGGTGGTGAGCGCCCTGTTTTCCCCTTTGTCTCCCGCGGCGGAGGCCAAGGCTGAGGAGCTGGGTTTTCCTCCTGAGGACGATACCCTGCTCATCAGCCGGGAGATCGTGCAGGATGGCCGGAACACTTGCCGCATCAATGGCCGGCCGGCTTCGGTGTCCATCCTCCGGCAGCTGGGGGAGACCCTGGTGAACATTCACGGGCAAAACGCCGGCATCGCCCTGTTGGACGAAAATTCCCATATGGATTATCTGGATTCCTTCGGGGGCTACCAGGAAGTGTTGGAGGAATACTACACCCAGTACCGCAAGCTTCTGGAGCTGCGCCGCTCCATCAAGGAGAAAATGAAGCAGAACGCTCTGCTGCAGCAGCGGGAAGATCTGCTGCGTTTTCGTTGGGAAGAGATCAGAAGCGCCGCTTTGCAGCCGGGGGAATATGAACGCCTGCGCCAGCGGCGTCTTTTGCTGGGAAACCAGGAAAAGATCTCCCGCAGTCTTCTCATGGCGGTGACGGCCTTGTCGGGAAACGACGAGGAAACGGGGGCCATCGGCCTTGTGAGCCAGGCGGAAGAGCGTTTCCGCGCCTGTGCAAAATGGTCGTCGGAGATTGAAACTTTCCGTAGCCGCAGCCAGGAGATTCTGGCTTTGTGCCAGGAGCTGGAGCGGGATGCCGGGAGCTTTCTGGGAACGGTGGATTATTCCCAGGAGGAGCTGGCCCAGACCGAAGAGCGGCTGGAAGTGTTGGAGCGGCTGATGAAAAAATACGCCGTGGACGAAGAAGGGCTTTTGCGGCTGGAAGAGGAAAGCCGCCGGGAAGTGGAACAGCTGGAGCATATGGGGGAGGACCTGTCCCAGCTCAATGAAAAATATGCTCTTCTGCGGGATCGGGTTCAGGCCTTGTCCCAAAAACTCCATGACAAGCGGCAGCAGGCGGCAAAAAAGCTGGAAGGCCGCATCGAAGAGGAACTGCACCAGCTGGATATGCCCCATGCCCGCTTCCAGGTGCAGGTGTGCCATGCCGGGGAAGAGGGCCATGTGAAATTCACCCGCCGGGGCACCGATGAGGTGCGGTTTCTTCTTACCACCAACCCGGGGGAGGACTATAAGCCCCTGGCCCGGGTGGCTTCTGGCGGCGAGCTTTCCCGCATCATGCTGGCCATCAAAACGGTGCTCACCACCGCCGAGGACGCTTCTACCCTGATCTTCGATGAGATCGACACCGGCGTCAGCGGCCGGGCGGCCAACAAGGTGGGAGAAAAGCTGTTCGCTTTGTCCATGGAAAAACAGGTGCTGTGCGTCACCCATCTGCCTCAGATCGCTGCACTGGGAGAGCACCAGTACCGGATCGTGAAAGAAGCCCAGGGGGATAAGACCCTGACCCAAGTGGAGCTTTTAGACGAAGAAGGGCGGGCCATGGAGATCGCCCGTCTCACCGCCGGATTGGGGGTCACCCAGCAGACCCTGCGGTCGGCCCGGGAGATTCTGGAGATCGCCCGGGCGTTCCAGGAAGACTGTATGGCAAAAAAGCACTGATTCTGCGATAGTGGTGATGAATGTAAAAAGAACGCCAGCGAAAAGCCGGCGTTCTTTTTATTATCCGCATAAGGGAGCAATGGCCTGTGCTTGCCTTCCAGAGAAAAGGAATGTAAAATAAGGGCTGACAGTGTTCTTTTTTACCCAAGAGATTGGGTGCCAAGCGCAACAGGGGGCAGTTGGATGAAGCATATTTTTCTTCTGGAAGATGATGAAACTTTGGCCCGGGGCATTGCCATGGCGCTGGAAGGGCCGGAGCGCACCGTGCAGGGAGCGGG
>JAHZHY010000075.1 GCA_019420045.1 Clostridiales bacterium | reverse complement strand
GGGTGTCATAGTCGCAATGGGTGATCAGGTAATCGTGGAGGGTCTTGACCACATCGTAATCGCTCATGTTGCTGGTAATCAGGTTGCCCACCACCCGCTGGGCTTCGGCCTTGGCGGCGGCAGACACATAACGCCAGTCGCTCTGCGCAACCACAGAAGAGGACACATTGCTGCTGGCATAGGTCACCGACAGGTGCTTGGCAAGGTTTCCATCCTGCTCAAAGGCGTGGATGCTTTCAATGCCATAGGGATTCTTGCCATCCAGATCGGCGAGAGCCCGGGCCAGCTGCTCGGCCTGGGAAGCTTCCAGATTGAACGGACTGATGTCAATGACGGCTTTCCGGTCCAGGAAACCGGTGGTGATGGTCAGAGTGGCTCCCGCTTCATCGCTGAGAACGGGCTGCTCTTCTGTTTCCCCGTTGTCTCCCAGCTGCCGGAACAGGCAGTAAACCACATCCCGGCGGGGACAGCCCGCCTTGGCCGAGAAACTCAGGCCGTCGGTGAGGCCGGTTTCCTTTGCCCAGCTGAGAGCGGAAGCCGACCAGTTGCTTCCCAGGGCATTTTCCCCGGCAAAGCGGCAGAGGAAGGCCAGGATTTCATCATAGGCCAGGGTGCCGGAAGGGTCGAACCGTCCGCCGCCCACACCGTTGGTGATCCCCTTTTCCAGGGCCCAGATGACGGGCTTATAGTAATAGGCGTTTTTGTCGGTCACATCGCTGAAGGTGGAAACCCCGGCGGGAGCCGGTTCCCCGGCGGCACGCCACAGGAAAGTCACCGCTTCCCCACGGGTGACAGTGCTCTCCGGTGAAAAAGCGCCGTTCCCAGTGCCCAGGGTGATCCCCTCTTCCGATGCCCAGATAACGGCGTCGGCATAGTAAGCGCCCTCCGGCACATCGTGGAAGCCGGTATTGGCGGCCGCCACCGGCAGGATGCCCGCTGTCAGCACCAGGGCCATCAGCAGGGCAAAAACCTGTCTGATCTTCTTCATCACAAATACCTCCTTTTATTTCTCCCAGGGAACCTTTGAAAACCGGTTCCCCCATGTAAGACAGAACGATATGAAACAGCGGCGCAAAAGGGCCTGCAAATCAGGATGCGTGGTCGCTGATGCGGACAAACTCATAGTGGGCCGGGTCGTCTGCTTCCAGATCCGTCATAGTCCTGGGGCACCCGGAGGGTATAGGTCACATCCTGCCAGGCGTCGACGGTGATCTCCCGGTTCAGGTCGGGCCGGCTGCTTTCCTGCCAGTCGCCGTAGTCCATGCCGCTCTGCCACACCTTCTCATAGGAGATGGAGAAGGTCTTTCCCTCGTGCTCCACCTGGGCCTCCCCTCTGGCCTGGACCTGTCCGCCGCCCTCTGACCGCTGATCGGGAAAATAAAGCTGGCCGGTATACCAGTCATAAAGGCTGTATTCCTGGGTGACGATGGTGAAGGCCAACGGGGCATTGTCCCTGTTCCCCATGAGGACCTGGGCTGTGTTGCTGTAACGGATGGTATAGGTCACATACCCTTCCCCATCGGGCTCGCTCACCGCGATGGAGGGCTGGCTCAGCCCGCCGGTGGAGGAAACGGTTTCCAGGGCTGTATCACCGGTCTGGGTGGTCAACGGGATATCCTCATAGGCCCGGGGATCTACCAGGGTGAAGCCATGGAGGGCGCCGAAAGAGGTGTCCTCCTGTTCCTCCTGTTTTGCCTGGGAGTTCTCTGGCGGAGTGGAGGCCTCCTCCTTCTGGCCGAAACGGGAAATCAGCTCCAGAGCTACGCCGCCGATGACCACGGCCCCGGCCAATACGGCGGCCACCACCTTTACAGAGATGCCCGCAACCGCCCCGGTTCCGGCGGAAACACCGGCGGCTGTTTCTGCTGCGGCGGCCGCTGTGCCCGAAGCGGCGTTTCCGGCCTGGGAGAGCACCTGGCTGGCCATGGCGGCAGCGGCGGCGCTGTCCAAAGCGGTGCTTTCCGCCTCCCGCCGCAGGAAATACAGCAGAAGCAGCACAGGGCTAAGGCCATAGAGCTTGACGCCACGGCGTTCGTGCTCCTCCACCCCGGCCTTGATGGATTTTCTGGCATAGTTCAGCCGGCTTTTCACCGTGCCTTCGCTGGTGCCCATGGCCTGGGCGATTTCTTTTACGCTCATTTCATCGTAATAATAGAACAGCACGCACATCCGCTGTTCCGGCGGCAGGTTGTCCACCAGCTCCAGAATCATCCGGCTGGTTTCTTCGTTGTCCAGGGCCTGCTCCGGCACCAGCGTTTCATCCAGGTTCGGGGCTTTGTCCAATAGCGAGACGCCTTCCTCATCCTCCGGGATCTGCCACTCCTTGTGGGGAGCGGAAAGCAGATGGCGGCAGCGGTTGGCCGTGATGCCGTTGACCCAGCCCCAGAAAGCGGCAGGCTCCCGCAGCTTGGAAAGACTGCTCAGCATGACGATCAGCACATCCTGGGTGGCATCCTGGGCGTCCTCTTCTTTTTTCAGCATCTTTTTGCAGTGATAGTACACTTTATTCTGCACCGCCTGCACCAGGGCTTCCTGGGCCTCTTCCTCCCCCTGGATGCTTCGGCGGATCAATTCCTCCAGCTTTTCCTCATCGATTTTCATAGGTTCCCTCTCTTATTGCAAAAATGGCCTGGGGCCAGCCCATTTCCTGCTATCAATAGTGTACAGGATATGGAATCAAAAAGAAACCATCCGGCGGGTTTTTTTGAAAAAGTTTGGAAAGCGCTCAGGCCACAGAATAAAAAACCGGCCCACCTCATGACAGGTGGACCGGCCTTCGGACAAATCAAATCCGGTGGATATCCGATCAGGCGGCGGCCCCCAGCTGCTTCCACAGGCAGTAAACCATGTCGGAGCGAGGGCAGCTGGCCTTGGGTGAAAAGTTCAGACCTTCGGTCAGACCGCTGGACTGGGCCCAATTCACTGCGGCGGCAGACCAATCGGAACCGGAGGCCGTTTCTCCGGCCGCCCGGCACAGGAAGGCAAAAATCTGGTCATAGGACAGGGCGCTGGACAGGCCGAAAACGCCGCCGCCCATACCATTGGTGATGCCCTTTTCAGCGGCCCACAGAACGGCATTGTAATAGTAGGCGTTTTTGTCTGTCACATCGGAGAAGGGAGAAACAGAGGAGGCAGGCGCCGGCTCCCCGGCGGCACGCCACAGGAAAGTGACCGCTTCGGCACGGGTGACGGTGCTGGCGGGAGAGAAGGTGTTGTTGCCGGTACCGGTGGTGATCTTCTTCTCCACGGCCCACTCCACCGCCTGGGCGAAATAATCGCCGGTGTCCACATCGGTGAAGCCGGCCACCGGCTGGGCAAAGTGGATGGTGGCCCGGTCCAGGCCGTCGTTCAGACCGCCCATCTGGATCTGGCTCCACTGGAGGGCGGTGCCGCCATAGTACACATCGGTCAGGCTGTCACAGCCGTAAAAAGTACCGCTGACAATCTGGGTGACGCTGTCGGGGATGGTCGCCGTTTTCAGGTTCCGGCAGAAGCGGAAGGCGTCGTTCATCAGAGTCACGCCGTCGGGAATGACGCAGCTTTCCAGATTGGTGCAGCCTTCAAACAGCCGCATGGGCAGAGTGGTGATGCCGGAGGGCAGACGCACGCTTTTGAGGCTTTGGCAGTTGCTGAGGGCCCATTCCCCCAAAAAGGTGACGCTGTCCGGGATATACAGGCTTTCCAGGTTTTTGCAGTCGGCCAGAGAGGAATTGGAGAGAGTGGTGACGCTATTGGGCAGGGTCAGGCTGGTGATGCCGGAGCCGGCGAAAGCGTCGCGGCCGATGGTGGTGATCCCCTCCGGCAGGGTGACGCCGGTGAGAGAGGAGCAAGAGGCGAAGGTATCCCGGGGAATGGTGGGCAGGCTGCGGCTGAGTGTGACGCTTTTCAATCCGGTGCAGCCATAGAACACCCCTTGATCCAGCAGGGTGACGCTGTCGGGCAGCACCACCTGTTCCAGAGAGCTGCAAGCACCGAAGGCCTGCCGCCCGATGGTGGTGACCGTATCGGGAATGGTAATGCTCTCCAGCTTCTTATGCTGATTGAAGACATAATCCCCGATGGTGGTGACGGGCACACCGTAGATCTCAGCGGGGATATCGACTTGGGTGATGGTTTTATCGGCCCGGGTGATGGTGCCGGTGGCCGCGTCAAAATAGAGCTTGCCGC
>JAHZHY010000074.1:20334-26750 GCA_019420045.1 Clostridiales bacterium | reverse complement strand
AGTTCGGCGTCGGTCAGTGGGGCGGCGCGGTAGCCGCGATCGCCGTTTCCCTGGCCTTTCCCATCCAGCAGCTGATGATTGCCATGGCTGTGGGCACCGGGGTGGGCATCAACTCCCTGGTGTCCCGGCGTCTGGGCGAAAAGCGCCAGCGGGAAGCCGATCTGGCTGCCTGCCACGGGGCGATCCTGGCTTTCTTCACCTCCCTGCTTTTTGCCCTCTTCGGCCTGTTTGGTTCCCGGTGGTTCGTGGGTCTTTTCACCCAGAATCCCCATGTGGTCGACCTGGGCGCCCAGTATCTGTCGGTGGTGTGCATCTTCTCCTTCGGCAGCTTTGTGGAGATCGCCTTTGAAAAAACCCTCCAGGCCACTGGCAATATGATCTATCCCATGCTCTTCATGCTGGTGGGCTGCGTCACCAACATCATTCTGGACCCCATTCTGATCTTCGGCCTGTTTGGCCTGCCCAAGATGGGCATTCTGGGCGCGGCGGTGGCCACCGTCACCGGTCAGATCCTGGCCATGTGTTACAGCCTCTATGTGATGTTCCGCAAAAGCCATGCCGTCCATGTGACCTTCAAGGGCTTCCGCTTCCACGGCACCACCATCCGGGACATCTATTCTGTTGGCATCCCGTCCATGATCATGCAGTCCATCAGCTCCTTCCTGGTGATGGGCCTCAACCAGATCCTTTCTGCCTTCTCCGAGACGGCCATCTCGGTGCTGGGTGTCTATTATAAGCTCCAGTCCTTTGTGTTCATGCCGGTCTTTGGTCTGACCCACGGACTGATGCCCATCATGGGCTACAACTACGGCGCCCGGAAAAAGGCCCGTCTGCTCAGCTGTCTGCGCATCGGCATCTGCATCGCCTGCGGCATCATGGCGGTGGGTACCTTGCTCTTCTGGATCTTCCCCGCCCAGCTGTTGACCATCTTTGATGGCTCCGGCGAGATGCTGGCCATCGGTGTGCCAGCCTTCCGCTCCATCAGCCTGTGCTTTATCCCCGCAGCCTTCGGCATTATCTTCTCCACCATCTTCCAAGCGGTGGGACGGGGCAAAAACAGCCTGTTCATTTCGGTGCTGCGTCAGCTGGTGATCATTCTGCCGGCCGCTTATCTGTTCTCCAAGATCGGCCTGAGCTATGTGTGGTATGCCTTCCCTCTGGCGGAGATCGTCTCCCTGGTGGCCAGTCTGCTGCTCTTCAGCCGCTTCTATAAGCTGCACATCCACAACCTGGAAAACAAACCGGCTTCTCCGGCGGTGTGATTTTTTCCCCAAGGACCTTCGTCCTTGGGGATTTTTTTAGTTGTTACAAAGTAATTAACTAATTTGCACAAAACCGGCGGCTTTTTTTCTCCACCTGTTCAGCCCCGAAACTCTCTTCCCGGCCCTCTGCCTCCTTGAAAAGGGCGGGGGATTGTGTTATGGTTTAATAGTGCCAAATCAGCGGCCTTTTTTCTTTGCTCTTTTGGCCTATTCCAATAAAGGATCGAGGGTCCGCCCATGTGGAAATATGTGCTCAAGCGTCTGATCATCTTGCTGCCGGTGCTGTTCGGCGCCACCTTCATCGTCTATCTGCTCTTCTATTTTGCCCCGGGCAATGCCGACCGTTCGGCGGTGCGCAAAGCGGCCACCCCGGAGGAGGCCGAGATCATCCGGGAAGAGCGAGGGCTCAACGATCCGATCCTGGTTCAATACGCCCGCACCATGAAGGAGATCTTCGCGGAAGACAGCTATGTGCGAATCCAGCTGGGCGTGCGTCTGCCCAAAACCATCAAGCTCACCGCAGCAGCCGGTATTGTCACCCTGGTTCTGGCCCTTCCCATCGGCGTATGGGCTGCCATCAAGCAAAACACCCTTTTTGACAATGTCAGCATGCTGATCTCCTTTTTCGGCGTGAGCATGCCCAACTTCTGGCTGGGAATGCTGATGCTCATTCTTTTTGCGCTGCATCTGGGCTGGTTCCCCACCTCCGGCAGCCTGACATTCAGCAGTCTGGTGCTTCCAGCCTTTACTCTGGCCTTTGGAAACATGGCCTTTATTTCCCGTATTACCCGCTCCTCCATGCTGGAGACCATCCGCCAGGATTACATCACCACCGCCCGGGCCAAGGGCCAGGCATTCAAAGTGGTGGTGCGGAAACACGCTTTGCGCAACGCTCTGATCCCCATCGTCACTGTCATGGGCCTGCGGCTGTGCGAGGTGTTCAGCGGTTCCATTCTGGTGGAGCTGATCTTCTCCTGGCCGGGCATCGGCCGGCTGCTGGTGGATTCCATCAACGAACGGGATTTCCCCATGATTCTGGGATGCGTCATCACCTTTGCCTTCTGCTTCTCCATCATCAATCTGGTGGTGGACCTCCTGTATGTGATCATTGACCCCCGCATCCGCTCCCAGTTCAGCCGCTCGTAAATCAAAAGGAATATCCAAAGCCCTCCTGCTTGCCAGGAGGGCTTTTTTATCCATTCCCACAAAATTCACTCTATATTTTTTCTGCCAAATCCCTTATAATAAAGCGATTCCATCTATCATTTCAAAATCAAATGGAGGACTTTATTTATGGAGCTGATCCTCAGTGATCGACCCCTTTCCCTGCCCGCAGCTCCGGAACGGGAATATATCGACCTGTCCCAGAAGAAAGTGGCCCCCTGCGTGGGCTGCTTTGGCTGCTGGGTCAAAACCCCTGGCCGGTGCGTCATCCGGGACGACGCACCCCAGATCTATCCCCTCATCGCCCGCAGCCGCCGGGTGCTCTATGTGAGCCGGGTGGTGTTCGGCAGCTGGGCGCCCCCGATGAAAGCCATGCTGGAACGCTCTCTGCCCATCCAGCAGGCCTTTCTCCGCCCCCATATGGGAGAAACCCATCATGTGCAGCGGCTGGTGGCAGAAAAAGATGCTGTCATTTTAGCCTATGGCCCGGAGAGCCAGGAAGAAAAAGACCTGTTTCGCCGTCTGGTGGAACGGAACCAGAAGAATATGAATTTCAAATCCTACAAAGTGATCTTCTGCCGGGAAGAAGAAGTGCAGGATGCAGCAGAAAAGGAGGTGCTCTCGTGGAACAAGTGATGATCCTCAACGCCAGCCCCCGGGCCCCCCGTTCCAACTCCAAAGAATATGCCGCCCTGTTTTCCGCCCGGTGCTCCCTTCCCTGCCAGTATTTTGCTCTCAAAGGCCAACCGGCCGCCCATCTTATCCAGGAGATGGAACACTTCTCCCATCTGCTTTTGGTTTTTCCCCTGTATGTGGACAGCCTGCCGGTGGAGCTTCTGGCTTTTCTGGAAGAAGTGCAGCGCAACCCTCCAAAAAACAAGCCCCGCCTGTCGGTGCTCATCAACTGCGGCTTTCTGGAGCCGGGACAAAACGATGTGGCGGTGGATATCCTGCGGCTGTTTGCCAAAACGGTGGGCTTTCCCATGGGAGCTGTCATGAAGCTGGGCAGCGGGGAAGCCATTTTGCGCACCCCCTTCCGTTCCCGGGCCGAAAAGGCCATCGGACGGCTGGCTGCCGCTGTGGCACAAGGAAAAGAGGCAGAGATCGCCACGGCCATGCCTCTGCCCCGCTTTTTGTTCATCCGGGCGGGCAACCGGTACTGGAAAGACTATGGCAAAGAAAACGGTGTATCTTATGAAGAAATGTGCCGTATGGACATCGAAGGCCCCTGATAACCTGATACGCAGAAAAGGGCCCGTTTTCCACAGTTTGTGGAAAACGGGCTCTTTTCATTTGGGTTCTATCAAAAGAGGTGAGGGGGGTTAATCGCTCCAGCGCACATCTTCAAAGGCCACATTGCCGTCTTTGCCCACAACGACCCCTTCCAGGTCTTTGTCATAGGCCTTGATCACAACGGTCTGATACAAGGGAACAAAGGGAGTCCAGTCGTTGAGATACTCAGAGAGCTCTGTGAAAGTGGCTTCCCGCTGGGTGCTGTCCAACTGGGTTTTGGCCTGTTCGATCAAACTGTCCACCTTCTGGTCGTCGATACGGGCCAGGTTGGCAGCGTCGATGGCGGAGGAATGATAGAGGCCGATGTTATAGGCATACATATTGCTGGCGGTGTAGCCCTGGATGGCCGCTTCATAATCGCCGCTCATGATGGCGTTGAGGTGGGTGGCATAGTCCAGAGTCTCAATCTCCATGGTGATGCCGATCTCTGCCAGGTTGGCCTGGATTACTTCGGCGGCACGGCGGTTGGCATCGGTGCAAGCCAGGCAGGTGAAGGTGGCATCTTCCGGATCAATGCCCGATTTCTTCAAATACTCCTTGGCCTTTTTCACATCATAATCCTGGGAGTTCTCTTCGCTGTATCCGGGGAAGGCGGGAGAAGTCTGGCCCAAAGCCACAATGCCCTGACCGTCGCAGGATACGGTGACCACGGCCTCCCGGTCCACTGCGGCGCTGACCGCTTTGCGGAACCAGGGATTCTCAAAGGGCCCGGCTTCGCTGTTCATGGCCATGAAGTTCATGCGGGTGCCTTCGTTTTCCTGTACAGTGATGGCCTCGTCTTCCTTCAGTCGGGTGATATCGGTGGCTTCTACTTCCATGATGAAGTCCACTTCTCCGGCCTGGAGGGCAATGGTGCGGGAAGAGCCTTCGGGAATGATCCGCCAGGTGATGGTCTCCATGGAGGGCTGATGCTCGGTGTCAAAGAAGTTGGGGTTTTTCTCAAAAGTAATATTGTCGCCCCGGTTCCACTCCACAAAGCAATAGGGACCTGTGCCCACTGGGTTTTCGTTAAAGTCATTGCCCTCGTCGATGAGTTCGCTGGGCAAAATGTCAATGCTGGCCATGTCGTTGAGCACCATGGCATAGGGGCCGTCGGTGGTGATCTTCACATGGGTATCGTCTACCACCTGGATGTCGGTCCAGAAGGAAGTGTAGTCCTTGGTGGTGGGGTAAGTCTTGGCATATTCCATGGAAGCCTTTACATCCTGGGCGTCCAGGGTGCTTCCGTCATGGAAGGTAATGCCCTGCTTCAAGGTAAAGACCCATTCGGTATCGCTCACGGTCTCATAGCTTTCGGCCAGGTCGGTCACCGGCTCCAATGTCTCAGGGTCAATGGCCATCAGGGCATTGAAGGTGAGCAGATTCATATAACCAGCGGTGACCGCCTTGTGATCAAAAGGGTGCAGGGTGGGCGGCTCGCTTTCGGTGGCAATCACCAGGGTGCTCCGCTTTTCCGCCGAGGCGGTATCCCCATCGCTTCCCATGCTGCGGCTGACGGCCGAACCTTCTGTAGCGCCATTGTCCTTGGCACAGGCGGCGAATATGCCGCTCATCAGCGCTCCTGCCAGAACCAGCGCCACCATTTTTCTCGTTTTCTTCTGCATCGCACATTCGCCTCTTTCTGTCTGAATTTCCCGGCTCGCCGGGTTTTAACATCGTGAATGTGCGTTCATCATAGTATACAATCTCTCATTTGTCAAGCCTTGGCTGGTTTTTTTTGCGCCTTTGTGATTTTTTCAGCTCTAAGCACAAATATACCGGATTTTTCCCGGGTTTTTCATGGATTCTGACCGACATTTCTTTTATTTTTCCCAAATGAATTTTTGAGAAAAAGAGAAAAACAGCGGGGCAGAAATTCAACATCGTGAATTTTCGCCCCGCTGTGCTTGGTGGATATATTCAATTTAGTGAAGATTCGTCCTCGTCCTCATCGGCCAGAGATTCGTCAGCCAAAAGCTCTTCGTCGGTCCAATCTTCCTCGTCGGGCATGATCAGTCCTTCCAGCTGATCCGCCTTGTCCTTGGCTTTCTGATAGATGGAGGAAAAGTCTCCTTCCTCCAATTCCTCGATGGAAAACTCCTCTTTTTTCTCCGGGGAGATCACCTCTGTCCACCGCTGGATCATGGCCTTGTTTTCCCGGGTCATACCGCTGCGGAAAGCCATGAGTTTTTCCCCTTCCCACAAAACGCAGGGATAGCACAGCGGTTTGCCCAAAGCATTCATCTCGATCCAAAGGGCCCGCACCGTCTCATCCTGACGGTGTACCCCTTCATAATACCGGGTCTCGTATTTCCGGCTGAAGGAAAAGATGCTCTTTTTCTTGATTTCGTTCACGATGGCCGGGGTGTATTGTTTCATTGTATCCATCCTTTCTCCGGGGCGCCCCGGCTTTTACAAAATGCTCAGATCCATCTCATCGGACAGGCGGGAGAGAAGCTCGATCCCGCCGGCGCTGTTGCCCGTTTCGTTGAGGGCCGGGCCCACCACGCCCAGACCACCCTTCGAGGGAATGGCCGACATGATGCCCCCGCCCACGCCGCTTTTGGCAGGCATGCCGGTGCGCACCAGGAATTCTCCCGACTGGCCGTACATGCCGCAGGACACCATCACAGCCATGGCAGTTTTGCAATGGCTCTTCTGGGCACAGCACAAACCGGTAACCGGGTTTTTCCCGCCGTTTGCCAGCGTGGCGGCCAT
>JAHZHY010000074.1:0-20324 GCA_019420045.1 Clostridiales bacterium | reverse complement strand
TCCCGGCAGTTGACCTTCACCGAACACAGACGGAAATATTCGTCCAGAAGCTGCTCCACATCCCCATCGATGATCTGGGTGCTCTTCATAAAATAGGCGATGGCCCGGTTGCGGTGGCCGGTCTGTTTTTCCGACACATACACCTGCTCATCAATGGAAAGGGCGTCGTTAGCCGTCAGTTTTCCCAGCAGATCCATCACCCGCTGGAGGCGGCCCTCCGGCCCGCCGGAGACCATATACAGCGAAGCGATGGCGCCGCTGTTGATATAGGGATTGAGAGGACGGTGATGATTCTTCACTTCCAGGTCCACGATGGAGTTGAAGGTTTCGGCGGTGGCGTTGAGGCTGATCCTGCGGGTCAGCTCATCCAAGGGACAGTCGGCCAGGGCCTGAAGAAAAATGGCCACTTTCACGATGCTCTGCACCGTCACCCGTTTTTCCCATTCTCCGGCGCCCATGCCATTGCCCGCCAGGTCCATCCAGTAAACCCCCAGCTGCTGTGGGTCGGCTTCTGCCAATTTGGGGATATAAGAAGCAACCCTTCCCTGCTTTGTGGCAAAGGCACATTGGTTTACCAGCTCCTCCAGACGCTGCTGTGTGATCATCCCGTATCGCCCTCCCATTTTGTTCATTATGACCATTATAGCCACCCCCTTTCCATCTTGCAAGAGCAACATTTTGTTTTGCAATTTATCGTAATCTGGTCTACAATATCCTTTGTGAGACCGGCCGGGACAAAGGGTTCCGGCAGACAAGGAGGATCTTTTTTTATGCAAATGCTCTTGCTGGGCCTGGCTTCCATGAGCAGCTCCCTGCTCCAGGCCGTCACCGGCTTCGGCTTTGGCATCGTGATGATGGCCATCATGCCCCTTTTTCTCCCCTATGAAGCCGCTTTGAACATTTCCACCATTCTGTCCCTCTCTTTGAACCTGACCATCCTGGCCCGGTGCTGGAAGCATATCAACTGGAAGCTGCTGGCCTTCCCTGCCCTGTTCTGCATCATGGGCTCTTCTGCAGGGATGTGGCTGATGCACGAATCCCCCTCTCCTGTTTATAAACGGCTGCTGGGTGTCTTCCTGGTGTGCCTTGCCATTTGGTTCTATTTTTTCAGCGACAAAGTGCACATCCGTCCCCTTCTGCGCAACGCCGCCATCGTGGGCGTAATCTCCGGCCTGTGCGGCGGCCTGTTCAGCGTCAGCGGCCCGCCCATGATCCTCTATTTCGTGTCGGTGATTCCGGACAAGGAAGAATACATGGGCACCACCCAGTGCTATTTTCTTCTCAACAACATCTATCTGCTTCTGATGCGCAGCATCCTTCATCTGATCCCCGGCGGCATTCTGGTGCCCACTTTGTGGGGAGCCGGCGGCCTGCTCATCGGCAGCTTTTTGGGCGGCAAGATCTTCCGTTCCATCAACGCCAAGAAACTGAAAAGCGCCGTTTATGTGGTCATGGCGGCCTCAGGACTGTGGATCGCCTTCAACGGATGAATGACAAAACCGGGAAAGGAAGTTTTGAAAACTTCCTTTCCCGGTTTCTTTTGTTTGATATTCCCATTGCAAAAACCGTTGCGATGGATGGGAGGCGGTGGTACAATATATTTTGTTCTCAACAAAATGATTTTATCAGGCGGTGAATCGGCAATGGACAATAGCACACTGCGTCAGAAAGCCCTGGAAGGGCTGGATGGGCTTGAGGCACCCCAGCTCCCTTCCTGGGAGAATCTGCCCCAGCTGGATCTATATATGGATCAGGTGATCGTGCTGATGGAGCGGTATCTGGCCCTGTTCAGCGACGGCAAGGACAAGCTGATCACCCCCTCCATGATCAACAATTATGTGAAGCTGGGGCTCATCCCCCCGCCGGTGAAGAAAAAATACAGCCGGGAGCATCTGGTCCGGCTGATGACCATCTGCATGCTCAAGCAGATCATGCCCATCCCCACCCTGTCTTATCTCACAGGAAAGGGCGCCCAGCAAACCGGCCTGCCGGAAAGTTTTGACCAGCTGACCTGGGAGCAAAGCCAGGCGCTGGAACACACCGCCCAGGGGGCCCGGGAAGACATTGCCGCCCTGGAAGAGGAAAATCTGCGCCAGGGGCTGGCCCAGCTGGCGCTGAAATTTTCTGCCCAGGCCAACGCCAACCGCATCCTGGCCCAGAAGATCACTTCCCTTTTGCAGCAGGAGACCCAGGCTCCCCTCAAAGGCAAAGACCGGTGAAGCCCGGACAAAACAGCATTAGAAAAGGGTCCGTCCCAGAATGAAAATTCTGTGACGGGCCCTTTTATGTTGCAGCAAAAACCGGTTCTTACTTTTCAGCCAGTTCCTTGCGGCAGTTTTCGCACACATTCTTACCCTTGAATTCCGACACTTTTTTGGAGCTGCCGCAGAAGACGCAGTTGGGCTCATACTTGCGCAGCACAATGGAAGTGCCGTCCATGTAGATCTCAATAGGATCACCCTTGCTGGCGTCAATGTTCAGGGTGCGGCGCAGCTCGATGGGCAGCACGATCCGCCCCAGGCTGTCGATGTTTCTGACGATTCCGGTGGATCTCATACAGAACCTCCTCTATTCTTTTGGTATTTCTACAATATCATAACAACCTTTACAAAAAGTGTCAATAAACGACATGTGACAAAATTGTTAATTATTCAAGACAATACCGTAACAAAATTGCCTAAAGAAGCTTGGTATATCAAGGTTTTTATTTGTCCAATAGTTGGACTATTTGAGGAGTTTCGCCAGTGGCATTCCCCGGTCTTTTGCATGGAACTGGGAAAAAGGGCATAGAAATGGAGCAAAAAGGCGGTGAAATCCATGATGGCAAAGGTGTTTTCCCTGCTTTTTGTCCTGGCCCTGTGCTTTGGCGCAGCCGGAGACAAGTTGGAGCAGGTATCGGCGGCGCTGCCCCAGGGGGCGGCAGGCGGAGTGGAGCTGGCCCTCTCCATCGGCGGGACGATGTGTGTATGGTCAGGAATCCTGGAAGTGATGGATCAGAGCGGGCTGACCGAAAAGATCTCCCGGCTTTTGTCCCCGGTGATCCGGGGCATTTTCGGCAGGGCGGCCCAGGACAAACAGGCCCGCCAGGCCCTGAGCCAGAACATGGCGGCCAACCTCCTGGGATTGGGCAGCGCTGCCACTCCGGCGGGGTTGCGGGCCGCCCGGCGTTTGGCCCAGACCGGCGGCAGGCCGGATCATTCCGCGGTTTTGCGGCTGATGGTGCTCAATTCCGCTTCCCTCCAGCTGATCCCTGCCAATGTGGCGGCGGTACGGGCGGCGGCAGGCAGCGCCCAGCCCTTTGCCATTCTGCCTGCCGTGTGGCTGGCCTCCCTGGGTTCGGTGTGTGCCGCTCTGGCCGTTTCCGCCCTGCTGGAAAGGGTGTGGCGCCCATGACCGCTCTTCTCATCCCTCTGCTGGCCGCCGGTGTGATGGTCTACGGTCTTTTCCATGGCTGCGATGTGTACGCTGCCTTTCTCAAAGGGGTGCGCCAAGGGCTGGATACCCTGCTTTCCATCTTCCCCGCCTTACTAGCCATGCTCACTGCCCTTTGTATGCTGCGGGCCAGCGGCGCTGTGGAAGCGCTGTCCCAGGCCCTGGCTCCTTTGACAGAGGCCCTGGGCATTCCCGCCCCCTGTCTGCCCCTGGCCCTGCTGCGGCCTTTTTCCGGCTCGGGAGCGCTGTCCATCGGCAGTGACATCATCCGCAGCCAAGGCCCTGACAGCCTGGCCGGATTGACGGCGGCGGTGATGCTGGGCTCCAGCGAGACCAGTATTTACTGCATCGCCCTGTATAGCGCCGCCCTGGGAATCAAAAACACCCGCTGGGCCCTTCCGGCAGCCCTGGCGGGTGATCTTGCGGCCTTTTTTCTCTCGGCCCTCAGTGTTCGGTTATTCCTTTTGTGAAAAGCGCTCCAACGCTTCATTGTAAATGCTGTTTTTGGGAACTCCCAGCTCCTTGGCCGTCTGCTTGACGGCCAGGCTGATGGAAAGGCCCTCTTCCAGAAGCTCTCCCACCCGATCCATAGGGTCAATGGCAGGCGCTTGCTCCTCTTCTTCCTGCTTGCCTCCCAGAATGAGGACGAATTCTCCCCGAGGCGGCTCTTCTGTGTAGTGGGCGATGGCTTCCGAAAGGGTGGTGCGCCACACCTGCTCATGAACCTTGGTGATCTCCCTCACCAGGGCAATGGGCCGCTCGCCCAGGGTTTTATAGAAATCCTCCAAAGTGCGCAGCAGCTTGTGAGGGGCCTCATAAAAGACCATAGTGCGCTTTTCCTCCCGGATATCCTCCAGATGCTCCCGGCGGCTTTTTTTGTTCACCGACAAAAAGCCCTCAAAGCAAAAGCGGCCGCAGTCCATCCCGGCGATGGACAGGGCAGCGATGAGGGCGCAAGGCCCGGGCACCGCCACCACCTGGATGCCCTCGCCCTGGCAAATATCCACCAGGTCGCAGCCGGGATCGCTGATGGCCGGAGTGCCGGCATCGGTGATGAGGGCGCAACTCTCCCCCGCCAGGATGCGCTGGGCGATCAGCTGGCCTTTCATCTTCCGGTTGTGCTCAAAATAGCTGATCTGGGGCTTTTTGATGCCGAATTTATTGAGCAGCTTGGCCCCCACCCGGGTGTCTTCGGCGGCGATGAAGTCCACCTGGGACAAGACCTCCTGAGCTCGGGGAGAAAAGTCCCCCAGGTTGCCGATGGGCGTGGAAACCACATACAATGTTCCTGCCATACTCTATTCTTCCTCCATGACGCCGTGAATCCGGCGGTATTCTTGGGTGTATTCCCCCATCTCGTCCCGCAAAACAAGGGGTGGGAGAATCTGGCTTTCTCCCAGACCCCGGCGGGCCATCACCAGGGCCAACTGGGCTTCTTCTCCCGGTTTTCCGTGGACAAAACGCACCTGCCGGGGAGAAAATCCATTTTCCTGCAAAAGCTCCACCGCCCGGAAAAAGTGCCGGGCAGGCCAGCAGAAATAAAACCGGCCCTTTTGCCCCAGCATCCCTTTGACCCCCTGGAAAAAGGGCTCCGGGGCGCCGCTGCGGGCCAAGCGGCGGCGCTCATCGGGGGAGGGCGGTCCGGGAACGGCATAGGGAGGGTTAGAAAGGCACACATCATAATGGAACCCGGCGGGGCGGAAGTCTGCCGCATCCCCCTGGAAAAACTGCCCTCTTTCCGAAAGGCCGCAGTGGGCGGCGTTCTCCCTGGCCTGCTCTAAGCTCACGGAGTCCAGCTCCAAGGCGTCCAATGTGGCCCCCGGATGCTTTAATAAAGTCAGCACCCAAAGCCCGCCCTGGCCGCAGCCCAGCTCGATGGCCCGCTCTCCCGGACGAATGGAACAGAAATCGGCCAAAAGCACGCTGTCCTGGGTCAGGCCCAGCCCGCCTTTTTGCTGAAAAATACGGTAACCGCCCCGCAGCCGTACCTGCTTCATATCCTTCCCCCTTTATTCTGATTGAAGTATTGTACCATGATTTTTGAAAAAGGAGAATAGCCTTTCTCTCCCTGGGCACAATAGGGAAAACACACAAAGGATGGATCAGGATGCCACGAAACAAAAAGCTTGCAGCGGCCTTGGCCGTCATTTTTCTTTTGAACATCGCCCTCATCGCCGGTTTTCAGTGGCTGGGCATTTCCTCCCAGGCCGCCGTCTACCAACAGGGCTCCCAGGGGGAGACGGTGCGGCAGATCCAGGAGAAGCTGAAACGGTGGGGCTATTATGACGGCGCGGTGGACGGCGTCTACGGCAGCGGTACGCGGAAAGCGGTGGAATATTTCCAGCGGAAAAACGGCCTGACTGTGGACGGCATCGTGGGCCCAGCCACCCTCCAGGCCCTGGGAATGTCCTCCGGCTCCTCTTCGGGCAGCGAATCGGGCCGGGACAATGACCTGTACCTCCTCTCCCGCATGATCTCCGCCGAGGCCCGGGGAGAACCCTACACCGGCCAGGTGGCGGTGGGTGCTGTCATCCTCAACCGGGTGCGCCACCCCTCCTTTCCCAACACCATCGCCGGCGTGATCTATCAGCCGGGGGCCTTTTCCGCACTGAACGACGGCCAATTTGATGAGCCCATCGCCGAAAGCGCCAGAAGGGCCGCCCAGGATGCCATGAGCGGCTGGGACCCCACCGGCGGCGCTATCTATTATTATAACCCTGCCAAAACCACCAATCAGTGGATCTATTCCCGCCCGGTGATCGCCCAGATCGGCGACCATGTTTTCGCCAAATGATCCCCCCTGCCGTCCGGTGTCCGGGCGGCATTTTTTTGCTCTTTCCGCCGCCTTGGGCGAAAAATCTTCGGAGGGCGATTTTGCATCGGTTTCCCTTCTTGACACCGTCCCTGGCAGGATATAAAATATACATGGTATTTTGCCTTTTCTTCCGCCTTTTTGGTGGATGCCCATAAAACAACGGAACCATGGCCCTGTTCAGCGCAATCTCTTTGCGCTGTTTTTGTGGTTGCCCCCTTTGGGTTTTCGGGAGAGGTTATGCCGAAATATAAGGAAAAGGAGGGAGCGTCTTTGCCTACCAACCCAGGTTTTTATATCGTTTTTGCTCTGATCGCCATTGTCCTTTGCGCCGCAGGCTTTTTCGTCGGCGCCGTTTACCGTAAGAAGATCGCCGAAAAGGAGATCGGCAGTGCCGAAGAGGAAGCCACCCGCATTCTGAACGACGCCATCAAGGCCGCCGAGACCAAGAAGCGGGAAGCTGTGGTGGAAGCCCGTGAGGAAGCTTTCAAGATCCGCACCGAGACCGACAAGGAACTGAAAGAACGCCGCAGCGATGTGCAGAAGCAGGAACGCCGGGTTCAGCAGAAGGAAGAACAGCTGGACCGCAAATATGAAAGCATCGAGAAAAAAGAAGAAAAGCTCACTCAAAAACTGAAAAAAGCCGACGAATCTCTGGAAGAGATCGACGAGCTGAAGAAAACGCAGATGGCCGAACTGGAAAAGATCTCCGGCTTTACCGCCGAAGAAGCGAAAAATTTCCTTCTGGCCAAAGTGGAAGAAGAAGCCCGTCACGACACCGCCCTCAAACTGAAGGAGCTGGATCAGCAGCTGAAGGAAGAGGGAGAGCGGAGAGCCCGGGAGGTCATTGCCCTGGCCATCCAGCGCTGCGCCGCCGACCATGCCAGCGAAGTCACCGTTTCGGTGGTGCCCCTGCCCAATGACGAGATGAAGGGCCGGATCATCGGCCGGGAAGGCCGGAACATCCGTGCTCTGGAAAACCTCACCGGCGTGGATCTGATCATCGACGATACCCCGGAGGCCATCACCCTGTCCTCCTTTGACCCGGTGCGCCGGGAGATCGCCCGCATTTCTCTGGAAAAACTCATTGCCGACGGCCGTA
The DNA here is from genome assembly GCA_019420045.1 of Clostridiales bacterium. Lineage (GTDB taxonomy): Bacteria > Bacillota > Clostridia > Oscillospirales > Butyricicoccaceae > Pseudobutyricicoccus. The sequence continues at coordinate 12,978 of JAHZHY010000074.1, read as the reverse complement.
TCCATCCCACCCGCATCGAGGAAATGGTGGAAAAGGCCAAGGCCGAAGTGGCCGCCACCATCAAACAGGAAGGCGAGCGGGCCATGTTTGAAACCGGTGTCCACGGTCTCAACCCGGAGCTGGTGAAGATTCTGGGCCGGATGCGCTACCGCACCAGTTACGGCCAGAATGTGCTGAATCACTCCATCGAAGTGGCCCATATCGCCGGGCTGCTGGCTGCCGAGCTGGGTGCTGATGTGACCCTGGCCAAGCGGGCCGGTCTGCTCCACGACATCGGCAAGGCCATCGACCACGAGGTGGAAGGTTCCCATGTGGCCATCGGTGTGGACCTGGCCAAGAAATACCGGGAAAATCCCGAAGTCATCCACGCCATCGAAGCCCACCATGGGGATGTGGAAGCACGCACCGTGGTGGCCTGTCTGGTGCAGGCAGCCGACGCCATCTCCGCCGCCCGTCCCGGCGCCCGGAGGGAAAATCTGGAAGCCTACATCAAGCGTCTGGAGAAGCTGGAAGAACTGGCCGAGAGCTTTGACGGGGTAGAGACCTCCTACGCCATCCAGGCCGGCCGCGAAATCCGCATCATCGTCAAGCCGGAGATCGTCAAGGACGACGATATGCTCCTGCTGGCCCACGACCTTTCCAAGAAGATCGAATCCGAGATGAGCTATCCCGGTCAGATCAAAGTCCATGTGGTGCGGGAAACCCGGGCCATCGACTACGCAAAATAAAATTGCCGAACCCAAAACCGGCTCCTTCGGGAGCCGGTCTTTTTGTGTCAAAAAACGCATCAGACAGTTGACTTTTCTTTAATGAAATAGTATATTAAAATTATAGTAACATTTGGAGGTGACAGGCCATGAAAAACAGCAGCAAACGCACGCCTCCGCTGCTTCAAGGAGCCCTGGCCCTGATGGGTTTGATCCTGCTTATTTTGGGCGGCTTCTCCCTGTGGCAATGGTATCGCACCCGGCCTCTCCGGGCCGCCATGGATTCTTTCACCACTGAAACGCCTCTGTCCTTCAGTATGTCCTATCCGCCTTTCAAAGTGGATATCCAGGATTTCTCACCCCAAGCGCGGCAGCAGCTGGAAAAGCTAACAAAAAGCTACCGGTTTCCTCTCATCGTGAAAGCCGAGCCGTCCGGCGGCTGGAGCCTCTCTTTTTCCGCTCCCCAAGGCAATGTGTCCATTACTCCTTCCCAAGTGGTGTTTCATGGGGAGGATGGCATCCTTTTGCGGGTGGAATATTTTCGCCACGATAAAAAAGCCTTTTCCCGGGTATATGATGAAGTGGAGCGCCTGATTGACCAAGCCACAGCAGAAATGGAAGCAGCGTAACGGCATCCCAAACAGAATAATAAGTGACATCCTTCCATGGAGGTGACAGACGATGAAAAGCAGCAGCAACCGTAATCCTCCCCTTTTCCGGGGATTGGTCATCGTTGCAGGGTTCCTCCTGCTCATCTGGGGCGGTTTTCATTTGTGGCAGTGGCATAAGCTCCGGCCTCTCCGGGCCGCCATGAACTCCTTTACCACCGAATCCGCCATGGGATCCACTTCTTGCTATCTGGTCTCCCTCGAACCCCAACAGCTCACTCCGAAGGCACGGGAACTGATGGTGCAGTTTGTCAAAAGCCTTGACTCGCCTCTCATTGAAAATCAGTCTTTTAGTGGCGGATGGACTTTCCACTATACCGCCCCCCAAGGCCAGGTCACCATCGCTTCCAGCCGGGTAATTCTGCATATGGACGACGGTTCCCGATTGCAGGCCCGCTTCTACCGTTCCGATAAAGAAATTTACAAGCAGCTGGACGAGGAAATCGGCCGCCTGTTTGACGAAGAGGCAGAGCGCCAGGGACTGGATATCCTCTGATTTTCTGCAAAAATGCACAGTTTTCCCTGGGGAATTTCTCTACTCCCCAGGGATTTTTTCTGCCGCAGCCCCTTTCTTCCCATCCGGCCCATGGTATAATAACTGTGGAGCGACTGTGATAGCCTCTCCCACAAACAGAAAAGGAGAAGATGCCTTATGATGAATCCTGATCGGGTGAAAGCCCTGAAAGAAATGGTGGCCTCCCAGCGTGAGCTGATGTTCGCCGCCGAGCGCCATATTTGGAAGCATCCCGAAACCGGTTACCGTGAGTGGAAGACCCACGAATATCTGGCCGCTGAATACCGGAAGCTGGGCTATGAACTGGTAGAGGCGGGCAACATCCCCGGTTTCTATACCGATATCGACACCGGCAAGCCCGGCCCCAAGCTGCTGATCATGGGCGAGCTGGACAGCCTGATCGTCTCCACCCACCCCGAGTGTGATCCGGAGACCGGCTATGTTCACGCCTGCGGCCACCACGCCCAGTCTGCCGCCCTGCTGGGCATCGCCGCTGCACTGAAGCAGCCCGGCGCTCTGGACGGCATGAGCGGCTCCATCCGTCTGATGGCCGTGCCTGCCGAAGAGCTGATCGAAATCGGCTACCGGGCCAGCCTGCGGGAACAGGGCATCATCAAATATTTCGGCGGCAAAGTGGAGTTCATGTACCGTGGCTTCATGGACGACTGCGACATCGCCCTTCTGGTGCACACCTCCAACAGCGAGCACAAAGGCATCGGTGTGGGCGTGGGCAACAACGGCTGTCTGACCAAGAACATCAACTATGAAGGCGTTTCCGCCCATGCCGGCGGCGCACCTCATCTGGGTGTCAACGCTCTGTATGCGGCCAACCTGGGCCTCAACGCCGTCAACGCTCTCCGGGAGACCTTCCAGGAGAAGGATTACATCCGCTTCCATCCGGTGATCACCAAGGGCGGCGGCGCTGTCAACGCCATCCCCAATGATGTGCGGGTGGAAAGCTATGTGCGCGGCGCCAGCATCGACGCCATCGTCTCGGCCAACAACCGGATCAACCGGGCTCTGGCTTCTTCCGCTGCGGCCATGGGCGCCAATGTACATCTTCAGGACTTCCCCGGCTACTGCCCCCTGTACAACGACAAGAATCTGTACCAGCTGACAGTGGATGTGGTGAAGGAAGCTTTCGGCGAAGAGTGGATCGAAGAGGAGACCAAGTGGGGTACCGGCTGCACCGACATGGGTGATATTTCCTGTGTGATGCCCACCGTCCAGCCCTATTGCTCCGGCGCCTGCGGCGTGGGCCATGGCTCCGACTACCGCATCGGCGATCCCGAGACCGCTCTGGTGGTTTCTGCCCAGTACCAGGTGCTGATGGCCGAAGCTCTGCTGAGTAACAACGCCGAAATGGCCCAGAAGGTCATCAAGGAAGCCGATCTCCTTTATCCCGACAAGAAGGATTACTTCGCCGCCGTGGACAAGATCTTCTTGGACAAGAAGGCCGTCACCCAGAACGAGGACGGCACCATCACTCTGGATTTCCAGAATATCTAACAATCTTACATTATCAAAGCGGGGGCATCACGCTCCCGCTTTTTGTCTATTCTTCTTATTTCCCTCTCCACTACCGCTGTGACCGTTTTTGATTTTAGGCGGTTTCACCAGATTTTTCAGGGGAATTTCTCCATCCCCACCCCTGCATTTTTCTCCTGATGGCAGTATAATAAAAAGCGGAACAAGTACAAAGGGGCACGCCCCGGGAAAAGGAGAAGATCAAAATGATAAGCACCGAACGGGCAAATCAACTGAAAGAAATCGTGGCTTCCCAGCGGGAAGTGATGTTTTCTGCCGCCGATTACATCTGGAAGCATCCCGAGACCGGCTATCGGGAGTGGAAAACCCACGCCTATCTGGCCGAGGAATTCAAAAAGCTGGGCTATGAGCTGGTGGAAGCAGGGAACATCCCCGGTTTCTATACCGACATCGACACCGGCAAACCCGGCCCCAAGCTGCTGATCATGGGCGAGCTGGACAGCCTGATCGTCTCCACTCACCCCGACTGTGACCCGGAGACCGGCTATGTCCACGCCTGCGGCCACCACTGCCAGGTTTCTGCCCTTCTGGGCATCGCCGCTGCACTGAAGCAGCCCGGCGCCATGGACAACATGAGCGGCTCCATCCGCCTGATGGCCGTCCCCGCCGAAGAGCTGATCGAAATCGGTTTCCGGGAAGAGCTGCGCAAGCAGGGCGTCATCAAGTATTTCGGCGGCAAAGTGGAGTTCATGCACCGGGGCTATATGGACGGCTGCGACATCGCCCTTCTGGTCCACACCGGCGGCGGGGATCATCCCTCCATTGCCCTGACTCCGGGCAGCAACGGCTGCGTCACCAAGAACATCAATTTCGTGGGCGTTTCGGCCCATGCCGGCGGCTCTCCCCATCTGGGCGTCAATGCCCTGTATGCGGCCAGCCAGGCCATGAACGCCGCCAACGCTTTGCGTGAAACCTTCCAGGAGAAGGATACCATCCGCTTCCATCCCATCATCACCAAGGGCGGCGGCGCTGTCAACGCCATCCCCAACGATGTGCGCATGGAAAGCTATGTGCGTGGCGCTTCTCTGGAGGCCATCAAGGAGGCCAACACCAAGATCAACCGTGCTTTGGCCGCTTCGGCTGCCGCTATGGGCGCCAATGTGGTGCTGAAAGACCGTCCGGGCTACACCCCTCTGGAAAACGAAGAACAGCTTTATGACCTGACCTGCGAGATCGTCAAGCAGTGCTTTGGCGAGGACGCTTTGGTCAAGCGGGGCCGCAGCACTGGCTGCACCGATATGGGCGATGTGTCCGCCGTCATGCCCACCGTTCAGCCCTATGCCTCCGGCGCCTGCGGCGTGGGCCATGGCTCCGATTACCGCATTGCCGATCCGGAATCCGCCCTGGTCATGTCCGCCCAGTATCAGGTGCTCATGGCCGAGGCTCTGCTGAGCAATAACGCCGAGCTGGGTAAAAAGATCATCCAGAACGTCAAACTGCGTTTCTCCTCCATGGAAGAGTTCTTCCAGGCCATCGACGGGCTGTTTCTGGACAAAGAGGCCGTCAAGCAAAATGAGGACGGTACCATCACTCTGGATTACCAGAACTAACAAACAAGCAAAAAGGACTGGGAAAATTCCCAGTCCTTTTGTTTATCCGTTCTGCCTGCGGGCTTGCTCTTTCTCACAGGCCTGCCGGAAACACTGGCACATTTCGGTGCCGATATATCCCTGGTCCTTGCAGTGGGGACATTCGTAAGGCGGTTCCAGATAATCCTCCCCATGCCCCAGGCGAAGAAGAATCTGCCTGCGCCGTGCCAGAAGCCGGTTGTTTTCCTCCCGCAGCCGCTGCACTTCTCCCGGGTCCTCTCCCAGGGCCGCCCGGGCCGCCCGGCTGGCGCACAGCCGCAATTCCCGCTCGTTCTGGGCAAACTCCCCGTCTTTTCGCAGCCCTTCCAGCCGGGTTTGCTGTAACTGCTGCCGCTGAAGGCGCTTGCGTTCAAAGGCCTTGGTGACGGCGGCCACCACGCCGCTTTCGAACTCGCCCCGGCTGCGGGCGGGCTGAGGCGAGGAGGCATTTTGCTGGACCGGGGCGCTTTTTCCTTCGCCCTGCTCCACTTCGCTCCGGGTCTTGTAGCCCGCCGTTTTCCAGCTTTCCAGAATGCTGTCCAGATAGGCCCATTTCAGCCCGCCGGTGCGCAGCACCGTCCGGTCATAGGCCAGGGCGATCAGATCGTTGTCATAGCCGTGGGAAATCCACTTGTCCACCATGTTCTGTTCGCTTTCCGACAGCTTCCGGTCCCGGATGCCGAACAGGCTCATGATCTCTCCCTGGCGGCTGTGGCGGCGCTCCAGGGCGGCCAGGTATTCCTCCGCCTGGGCATAGGTCTCCACCCCATCCTTCTGCCACCGGTAGGCTTCCTGCTCGAAAAACCGGGAGGAAAGCCGGTTCCGCCCGGCGCAGTAATTGATGAGCAACATGAGCACCTCGGCAGGCATCCCCAGGCCGCTGTACACCGAATAGAGGATCTCCAGCTCGCTTTTTCGCAGCATCCGGCCCAGAGCCCCTTCGTAATATTGACACAGACCGGAAAAGGCCTCGTCGTTCTGCCGGGCTTCCTTGATCTCGCCCGGGTCCCATTCGATCTCCTTCCGGGGTTTCTGAGGTCCTTCGCTGTCGCTGCACACCCCGTAAAGCACCAGCAGGCTGCGTGCCTTTTGCAGCCTGTTTTCGTCCATGCCCAGCTGCTGAGGCTCGGGCAAAGCACATCCCTCTCCCCGGGCGGCGATATAGCAGAATAGCAGCGCCATATCCGGGTCCTTCACCGCCGCCACCTGGGCGCAGGCCTTGCGCACATCCTGGCGGATACGCAGAATCGGTTCCATGGCATCCTCCTTTCCCCACGGAAAAATGCCCTGCCTCTTTGGAGAAAAGAGGGGGCACCTCCTGGTATTTTGTCTGAAAATATTATAGCAATTCTCTCCCGCTGGGTAAAGATTTATATTTTTCCCGAAAGGGTGGTGATTTTTAGACATTCCTCTGGTATAATTAGTGTGTTATGGCCCTGCGGCCATGATACCTCCATTTTTTACGGCCCTTTCCTCCTCCCTTCGGGGGAGAAGGGAAGCACGGCCGGCGGGGCTTTGTCCCCATCCCTGTGAAAAATTCCATACAGGAGGCGATTCCCATGGATGTATGCGCCCTGATCTATAACGATCCTGCCGACCTTTCCTCTCAGGCAGAGATCCTGTCCCGGCCGGCCTGTTCCTATCTGGTCACTCTGGCCAAAGCCTTCGGCTGCCAGAAGGTCTATCTGGCGGGCCAGGCTTGCAGCAATCTGGATGTCCCCGCCCTGGAAACCGATTTTTCCGGCGAACCTTCTCTGTTTTCCCAAGTGGAAGGCATGGAGCAGGGACTGGTGTTTTTCGAATCTCTCCCCGCTTTGACCCGGGGCACTCTGGGCAAACTGATGGAGCAGTCCTGCGGCCTTCTCACCGATGACAACCACCATCCCATGGCTCTGTATGCCCCCTGGGATGTGCTGCAGCGCCTGTCCGGCCGCCGCATCACCCTGGTGGACGAGCTGCGGGCTCTGGGCCCCATGCTCACCGAGGTCTCCCTCTCTCCGGAGGACGGCTGCGCCATACAGAACGGCCTGGATGTGTACCGCTGCCAGGAGCTTCTCCGCCAGCGGATCAACCGGTCCCATATGGAGGCGGGAGTGATCATCGTAGACCCCACCACCACCCATATCTCCCCCGACGCCCTTCTGGAAAGCGGCAGTCTCATTATGCCTGGCTGCTTCATCTATGGCCGCAGCCACATCGAGGCCACCGCCAAAGTGGGCCCCAACGCCATGATCGTGGACAGCGTCATCGGCTGCGGCGCTTCGGTAAATTCTTCCCAGGTGATCGAGAGCACCATCGGCGCCCAGACCACCGTCGGCCCCTATGCCTACATCCGCCCCGGTTGTGATGTGGGGGAAAAGGTGCGCATCGGCGACTTTGTGGAGCTGAAAAAGGCCAAAATCGGCACCGGCACCAAAATCGCTCACCTGTCCTATCTGGGAGACATCGAGCTGGGTGAGCGGTGCAATGTGGGCGGCGGCGTCATCGTTGTCAACTACGACGGCAAGAAGAAATACAAAACCATTGTGGGCGACGACAGCTTCATCGGCTGCAATGTAAACCTGATCTCTCCGGTGCATCTGGGGGATGATACCTATATTTCCGCCGGTTCCACCATCACCGACGATGTGCCTGCTGAGGCTCTGGCCATCGCCCGGGCCCGCCAGGTGAACAAAGAGGAATGGGTCCGCCGCCGCCGGGAAAAGGGCCTGCTTTAAAAGACGCAATTTATTATTTTGAAATTCTATAAAAAGGGGAATGTGCTATGATTCCGCACGGCAACAGCATCAAAATTTTCACCGGAAACTCCAATCCCAAATTGGCTTCCGACATCTGCACCATGGTGGGCGTGCCTCTGGGCGACGCCAGCCTGAAACGCTTCTCCGACGGAGAGATTTCTGTCTCCATCAATGAATCGGTGCGCGGCACCGATGTGTTCCTCATCCAGTCCACCTGCGAGCCGGTGAACGACCATCTGATGGAAATGCTCATCATGATCGACGCTCTGCGCCGGGCTTCTGCTGGCCGTATCACCGCCGTCATGCCCTACTTCGGCTATGCCCGTCAGGACCGGAAGGCCAAGGCCCGCGATCCCATCTCCGCCAAGCTGGTGGCCGATCTGATCACCGCCGCCGGCGCCGACCGGGTGCTGACCATGGACCTGCACGCCGCTCAGATCCAGGGCTTCTTTAACATCCCTGTGGATCATATGCTGGGCTCTTCGGTGCTGATCCCCTATTTCGCCAAGAAATTCGGCATCGGCAACCCGGATGTGGTGATGGTGGCTCCCGACCTGGGCAGCGTGGGCCGCGCCCGCAAGTTCACCGAAAAGCTGGATCTGCCTGTGGCCATCATCGACAAGCGCCGTCCGCAGGCCAATGTGTCCGAAGTGATGAACATCATCGGCAATGTAGAAGGCAAGACCGTCATCCTGGCCGACGACATGATCGACACCGCCGGTACTCTGTGCAACGCTGCCAAGGCTCTGGTGGAAATCGGCGGCGCCAAGGAAGTTTATGCCTGCGCCACCCACGGCGTGCTCTCCGGCCCGGCCATCCAGCGGCTCAATGACAGCGTCATCAAAGAAGTGATCCTGCTGGATACCATCCCCCTGCCTGAGCACAAGAAGAGTGACAAATTCAAGGTGCTCTCCGTGGCCGAGATCTTCACCGAGGCCATCAAGCGCATCTATGACGAGTCCTCTGTGTCCGATCTGTTCAACTAAGCCCCTGCGAGGTGTATCCCCATTTTCAGACGAAAAAAAGAGACCCCGCCCCAAAAGGCCGACTATCTCATCGTCGGCCTGGGGAATCCGGGGCGGCAATATGAGACCACCCGCCACAACGCTGGCTTTATGGCCCTGGACCTTCTGGCCCGGGAGCTGGGGGTGGATCGGATCAACCAGGCCAAGCATCGGGCCCTCTACGCCTTTTGCCAGAAGGATGGCAAGGCCCTGCTTCTGGCAAAGCCCCAGACCTTTATGAATTTGTCGGGGGAGGCGGTGCGTGATCTGGCCCAGACCTTCCAGGTGCCCCCGGAGCGCATCGTGGTGCTTTATGATGACATCAGCCTGCCTTCCGGCCGGCTGCGTGTGCGTCGCAGCGGCTCGGCCGGCGGCCACAACGGCATCAAAAACATCATCTACCAGCTGTCCTCCGATCAGTTCCCCCGGGTGAAGATCGGCGTGGGTGCTCCCCAGAAAGGGGAAGAGGATCTGAAGGATTTTGTGCTGGACACGGTGGATTCTGATGCCTATGAAGGGATCAAACGGGCCCCGGAAGCCGCCCTCACCCTGATCTTTCAGGGAGTGGACGCCGCCATGCAGGCGTTCAACGGCGCGCCTCCCGCCCCCAAAGAATGAGCAGAACGCAAAATTTGACATTTTTCACACCCCCGTTCCTTTGGGAACGGGGGATAGCCTTATGGAGAAAAACATGAAAGAACTGCTGCAAAGTCTCAATGCCCTGCCGGAATACAAAGGGCTGAAACAGGCCCTGGATGAGGGGAAGAAAGCCATTTCTCTCTACGGCGTCTCCCCGGTGCACAAGGCCCATTTTGCCGCCGCCCTGCAAAAAGACACCGGACGGCCGGTGGTGATGGTCAGCCGGGATGAAGAAAGCGCCCGGCGGCTGGCCGGGGATTTTTCCCATCTGTCCGGTCTGCCCGTCTCCCTGCTGCCCGGGCGGGAATATGTGTTCCACAATGTGGAAGGCGCTTCCCGGGACTACGAACACCAGCGCCTGGAGGCCCTTTATACCTTTTCCCATGGAAAGCATCCGGTGATGGCGGCATCCATCGAAGGACTGATGATGGCCTGCATCCCGCCCAAAGCCCTGGAACAGGCGGCCATCTCCCTGGAACTGGACAAAGAAGTTCCCCTGGAACAGCTGGAACAGGCCCTGGTGGCCGCAGGCTATACCCGTTGCCTTTCGGTGGAGGGAAGCGGCCAGTTTTCGGTGCGCGGCGGCATTGTAGACATTTTCCCCGCCGGGGCCACTTTGCCGGTGCGGGCGGAATTTTTCGGGGACACCGTGGATTCCCTGGGGGAATTTGACCCCCAGAGCCAGCGGCGGCTGCAAAATGTGGAAAAGGCCCTGATCCTTCCTGCCCGGGAGACCCTGCCCCAGCTGTACGAAGGGGGAAAGGAAGCGCTGGCCCAACAGCTTCTGAAGCTGGCCGGGCACAAAAACACCTCTCCTGCCTTGCGGAAAAACCTGGAACAGGACGCCCAGCGGCTCCAACAGGAGGGACTGTTCCCGGCCTGTGACCGGTATCTGCCCCTGATCTATCCCGGCCTGCCCACCGCTCTGGACTATCTGCCGGAAAACACCCTGGTGATTCTGGACGATACTCCTGCTTTGCGGGAAGGGGGGAGCGGTTTTGCCTTCCGGGTCAGCGAGGATGTGGCAAGTCTTCTGGAACAGGGATGCCTGATCCCTTCCCACTGCACCTTCTCCCTCAGCTTTGAGCAGGCTCTGGCCCGGCTGGAAAGCCTGGGTCTGGTGGCCATGGACTCTTTCCTCACCTCCTCCGGCGGACTGTCTCCCGACGCCATTTTCTCTCTGACGGTCAAACAGCTGCCCCCTTACGGCGGCAGTCTGGAAACCGCTCTGGGGGATATCCGCACCTACCTTTCTCTGGGCTATCAGGTGTGCGTCCTCACTGGCGGCCCCCAGCGACTGCAAAACATGGCCCGGCTTCTGGCGGAAAACGATATCCCCTACACCACCGATTTTTCGGAGCGGGATCATGTGTGTCTGCTGGAAGGGTCGCTGTCCGCCGGGGTGGAGTATCCCTCCATCTCCCTGGCCATTCTGTGCGATGGGGCCATTCTCCAACGGCGGCGGGACAGCACTCCCCGGAAAAAGGCCAGCAACCGTGACCGGGTCAAATCCTTCAGCGATCTGACCCCGGGGGATTATGTGGTTCACGAGCACCACGGCATCGGCCGCTTCGTGGGCGTGGAGCGCATCCAGAGCGACGGAGTCACCCGGGATTATCTGAAGATCGCCTTTGCAGGCACCGACTTTCTCTATGTGCCCGCCACGGCTCTGGACCTGGTGAGCAAATACATCGGCGCCCCGGAGGACGCCAACATCCGGCTCAGCAAGCTGGGCGGGACCTCCTGGGCCAAGACCAAGGTGCGGGCCAAGAAGGCCGCCCGGGATCTGGCCGATCAGCTGATCAAGCTCTATGCCGCCCGCCGCAGCACCCCAGGCTTTGCCTTTCTGCCCGACGACGACTGGCAGCGCAGCTTTGAAGAGGCTTTCCCCTACGATGAGACCGAGGACCAGCTCACCTGTACCCGGGAGATCAAAAAGGATATGGAGCAGCCCCATCCCATGGACCGGCTGCTGTGCGGGGATGTGGGCTTTGGAAAAACCGAAGTGGCCTTCCGGGCCATTATGAAATGCGTCATGTCGGGAAAACAGGCCGCCGTGCTGGTGCCCACCACTGTGCTGGCCCGGCAGCATTTCCTCACCGCCCTGTCCCGTTTTTCTGGCTATCCCATCAAGATCGACACCCTCAGCCGCTTCCGCACCCCCAAAATGCAGAAGGAGACTCTGCGGATGCTCCATTCCGGGGAGATCGACATCGTCATCGGCACCCACCGGATGCTCCAGAAGGATGTGCACTTCAAGGACCTGGGCCTTCTGGTGGTGGACGAGGAGCAGCGCTTCGGCGTGTCCCACAAAGAACAGATCAAGGAAATGGCTCACCAGGTGGATGTGCTCACCCTCACCGCCACACCCATTCCCCGCACCCTGAACATGGCCCTGTCGGGCATCCGGGATATGTCGGTGCTGGAAGAAGCCCCTCACGACCGGCAGCCGGTGCAGACCTATGTGCTGGAATACGACCAGGGAGTGATCTGCGACGCCATCCGCAAAGAACTGGCCCGGGGCGGGCAGGTGTATTACCTGCACAACCGGATCGATTCCATGGACAAAGTGGTCTCCTTCATTCAGCAGCAGTTTCCCGACGCCACCATCGGCATTGCCCACGGCAAAATGAGCGAGCACGAACTATCCTCGGTGATGACCCGCACCTATAACGGGGAAGTGCAGATTCTGGTGTGCACCACCATCATCGAAACGGGCATCGACATCGCCAACGCCAACACCCTGGTCATCGAGGACGCCGACTATATGGGTCTGGCCCAGCTCCATCAGATCCGAGGCCGTATCGGCCGCTCCCACCGGCGGGCCTACGCCTACCTCACCTACCGGCGGGGAAAGGTGCTGTCGGAAATCTCCCAAAAGCGGCTTTCGGCCATCCGGGAATTTGCCGAGTTCGGTTCGGGCTTCAAGATCGCCATGCGGGATCTGGAGATCCGGGGCGCAGGCAATGTGCTGGGGGCCGAGCAAAGCGGCCATATGCTGTCGGTGGGCTATGACCTTTATCTGAAACTGCTGGAAGAGGCGGTGGCAGAGGCCGGAGGCCAGACCCGTCCGGCTTACACCGAGTGCAGCGCAGACCTGCTTGTCAGCGCCTCTCTGCCCCAAAGCTATGTACCCGATTCTGGCCAGCGGGTGGATCTTTACCGGCGCATCGCCCTCATCCGCAGCCGGGACGATTACGACGATATGGTGGATGAGATGCTGGACCGGTATGGGGATGTGCCCAAGCAGGCCATGAACCTACTTGAGATCGCTTTGCTCCGGGCCCATGCCCGTCAGTGCGGCATCAACGAGATCAACCAGCGGGATGGCCGGTTGATGTTCTCCTTCTCTCCCCGGGACATTGCCATCGCCGGCATCCTTTGCTCCCATCCTTCCTTCAAGGGACGGATGCTGCTTTCCGCCGGTGCCGCCCCCTATCTGTCCCTGATGATGGGCAAAACCCAGAATCCCCTGGAAGAGGCCAAAAAAGTGGTCTCGTCCTTTTTCGAGCTATATCAGGAACAAAACCGTGATACCATAGAGAAAAACAGCCCCACGGAGGATAAAAAATGAAGAAATACCGGAATATTC
>JAHZHY010000073.1 GCA_019420045.1 Clostridiales bacterium | reverse complement strand
CCCGCCGTTTTTGAGATGGGCGTGCCCGTTCTGGGCATCTGCTATGGTCAGCAGCTGATGACCCTGATGCTGGGGGGCACCTGCAAGGCGGGCACTGTGCGGGAATATGGCAAGGCAGAGCTTCTGCACAATTCCAGCAGTCTGCTGTTTGAGGGCGTGCGCCAACAGTCGGTGTGCTGGATGAGCCACACCATCTCGGTGGACCAGCTGCCCGAGGGCTTTGTCACCAGCGCCAAAACCAAGGATTGTCCCACCGCCGCCATCGAAAACCCGGAGAGAAAGCTCTATGGCGTCCAGTTCCATCCCGAAGTAATGCACACCGAGGAAGGCACCCTGATTCTGGAGAACTTCCTCTATAAGATCTGCGGCCTTTCCAGCGAGTGGACCATGGCGGCCTATTCCAAGCAGGCCATTGAAGAAATCCGCCAGAAGGTGGGCAATGGCCGGGTGCTTCTGGCTCTGTCCGGCGGCGTGGATTCTTCGGTAGCCGCCGCTCTCATCAGCCAGGCCGTGGGCAACCAGCTCACCTGCGTGTTTGTGGACCATGGCCTTCTCCGCAAGGACGAAGGGGACATGGTGGAAAAGATCATGAGTGAAAAGTTCGATATGAACATCATCCGGGCCAATGTGCAGGACCGTTTCCTCACGAAGCTTCAGGGCGTCACCGATCCGGAGCAGAAGCGGAAGATCATCGGCGAGGAATTCATCCGGGTCTTTGAGGAAGAGAGTAAGAAGATCGGCGCCGTGGACTTTTTGGCTCAGGGCACCATTTATCCCGATGTGGTGGAAAGCGGCCTGGGCAAAAGCGCCGTCATCAAGAGCCATCACAATGTGGGCGGTCTGCCCGACCATGTGGACTTCAAGGAGATCATCGAGCCCCTGCGGCTTTTGTTTAAAGACGAAGTGCGCGCCCTGGGTCTGGAGCTGGGTCTGCCGGAAGAGCTGGTATGGCGTCAGCCCTTCCCGGGACCGGGACTGGCTGTGCGGGTCATCGGCGAGATCACAGCGGATAAGCTGGCTATTTTGCGGGAGGCCGATGCCATCTTCCGGGAGGAGATCGCCCTTGCCAAGCTGGACCGGGACATCAACCAGTATTTTGCCGTCCTGACCGATATGCGGTCGGTGGGCGTCATGGGCGACGAGCGCACCTATGATTATACTCTGGCCCTGAGAGGGGTGGTCACCTCGGACTTTATGACCGCCGACTGGGCCCGCATCCCCTATGATGTGCTGGAGAAGGTCTCCAACCGCATCGTCAACGAAGTGCCTCATATCAACCGCATCGTCTACGACATCACCAGCAAACCCCCCGCAACGGTGGAGTGGG
>JAHZHY010000072.1:1030-1835 GCA_019420045.1 Clostridiales bacterium | reverse complement strand
CTTTGGAGCGGCCCCGGAGAGTCATTCTGATGGTCAAAGCCGGGCAGGCAGTGGACGGGCTTGTGGAAAGCCTTCTAAGTTTGCTGGAGCCAGGGGATGTGATCATCGACGGCGGAAATTCCTATTTCAAGGACACCCAGAACCGGGCAAAGCGGTGCCGGGAGAAGGGGGTCGTTTTTGTAGGGGCCGGGATCTCCGGCGGCGAGGAAGGGGCCAGACACGGGGCGGCCATCATGCCGGGATGCTCCCAGCAGGTGTGGCCGCTGATTGCGCCCTTACTGCTTCCGGCGGCGGCTCAGGCGGAGGGAGAGCCCTGCTGCACGCCTTTGGAAGGGGACGGCGCCGGGCATTTTGTGAAAATGGTCCACAACGGCATTGAATATGCCGATATGCAGCTGATCGCCGAGTGTGTTTATCTGTTGCGGAAGGCGGCAGGCTGGACACCGGAAAAACTGGCGGCGCTGTTTAAAGAATGGAACCAGGGGGAGCTGGAAAGCTATTTGGTGGAGATCACCGGCCATATCCTCTCCCAGCGGGACGAAGAGACAGGTAGGCCCATGGTGGATGTGATCCGGGGCCGGGCGGGAAACAAAGGCACCGGCAAATGGACCACCATGGAAGGACTGGATCTGGGCCAGCCGGTGCCCACCATCGCCCAGGCCGTCTTTGCCCGGTACCTTTCCGCCCAGGAAGAAGAGCGGCAGAAGGCCGCTCAGGCGCTGGAAAGTGGAACGGCTGCCTTTGTGATGAAAGAGGAGCAGGATGCAGCGGAAACTCGGCGCCGGGCCCTGGATTGTGCCAAGGT
>JAHZHY010000072.1:0-1020 GCA_019420045.1 Clostridiales bacterium | reverse complement strand
TGATGAGTCGGGCGGGGCAGGAATATGGCTGGAAGCTGAAACTGGACCGGGTGGCCGCCATGTTCCGGGGCGGGTGCATCATCAGGGCTCGGTTTTTGAATGACATCCGAAAGGCCTATGAGCAGCAGCCGGATCTGTCCAATCTGCTGCTGCATCCGGCTTTTTCCCGGAAGATGGGAGAGTATGTTCTCTCTCTCCGCCAGGTGGTGGCCTGGGGCGCTCTCAGCGGGGTGGCTCTGCCCGCCTTTTCCAGCGCCTTGAGCTATTATGACGGTCTGCGGGATCCGGTGGGGTCTGCTTCCCTCATCCAGGCCCAGCGGGACTATTTCGGCGCCCATACCTTCCAGCGGGTGGATCGGGATGGAATGTTCCACCGACAGTGGTTTTAACGCAAAAGAGCGTCCCAGGCTGCGGCCTGGGGCGCTCTTTTGTTTGGATCAGGGCACATATTGCTGCTGAATCTGGGTGACAGAACCTTGCTGGACAGTGATCCAGTAAGGGCTTGCCTGGAAATAATCCTGGCTTTCAAATAACCGGGCAAATTGGGAGAAATCCTCACATTCCCGGCTTTCAAAATTGCCATCCGGGTCCAGGTAAGTACAGGTCACCTGAGGGCTCACCGAAACACTTTCCCATTGGGTTTCCGGATTGTGGAGATAAAACCCGCCGGGCATATCTTCCGGAGTGATCCCGGCTTTCTCCATTTCCTGGGTGTCGGTATCGGTGATCCATTGGGCCTTGTCCAAAGCGAGGGAGGAAACGGACGGATCTGGCTGGGACAGAAAGGCCAGATACCGGCCGTCTTCGGCCTGGGCAGAGGGGGAAGACCGGGGACTGAAGAGGAAAAACAGGCACAGAATCAGAATACCTGCCGTCAGAAGAGTCAGAATCCAGGCAGCGGGTTTGCGGAAAGAAAGCACCCGGCGGATGCGCTTTTGGGGGCTGACCTGTCCGAATGCAGGAGGAAATACGGCCCGGCCTGGCGCCGACAATGCCAGCAGGGAAAAAGAATAGTCCTTT
>JAHZHY010000071.1:2117-2611 GCA_019420045.1 Clostridiales bacterium | reverse complement strand
GCTCAGAAGGAGCTGGCCAACCTGATCACTTTGCTGCTGGGCATCACCATCGCCGCCAGCATGAAGGCCGAAAGCTTCATCAATGTGCAGACGGTGATGATCATGGCCCTGGGTGTTGTGGCATTTGTGTTTGACACCATGGCCGGCTGTATGTTTGCCAAGATCATCAATCTGTTTTCCAAGAACAAGATCAATCCCATGGTGGGCGCTGCTGGTATTTCGGCCTTCCCCATGTCCTCTCGTGTGATCCAGAAAATGGGCCTGAAAGAAGACCCCACCAACCATCTGCTGATGCACGCGGTGGGAGCCAATGTGGCCGGTCAGATCGGTTCGGTTATCGTGGGCGGCGTGATTCTGGGCCTGGTGCCCGGCATGCTGCTGTAAGAAAGGGGCGCTTAGGATGAATGTGGATTTTCATGTGGTGAGCCAGACCCTCCAGCTGATGTGGCAGGGCATGGCCGCGGTGTTCGTTGTGATGATGATCATTTATATCA
>JAHZHY010000071.1:0-2107 GCA_019420045.1 Clostridiales bacterium | reverse complement strand
TTTCAGATCCCCGGAGCACCATGTGCTTCGGGGATTTGTCCATATACTGTACAAAAATGGCAAAGATGCCCCGGCTCTTGTGCTGGGGGGCGTATTCTGGTACAATAGAGTGTAGCAGATAAACCGCCGCGGGGGTTTGCGGCGGCAGCGCAACAGAAAAGAGGAGAGGAACAAGCAATGAAACTCAAACGCGAGTCCTACGGCATCGTTATGATGCTGGGCCATTTGTGCGCCGACATCAGCGGCGGCGCTCTGCCGGCCATCCTGCCCTTTTTGGTGGCTCAGAAAGGGATCAGCCTGGCTTCGGCAGCCGGATTGACCTTTGCCCTCAGTAGCATCGGTTCGGTGATCCAGCCGGTGTTCGGCTCCATGGCCGACAAACACTCCCGGCCTTGGATGATGTGCCTGGGCATCTTTATGTCGGGCTGCGGCATTTCCATGCTGGGATTTCTGGACAGCTATTGGGCCATGTTTGCAGCGGTAGCCTTTACCGGCATCGGTTCGGCCCTGTTCCATCCCGACGGCGGACGCATGGCCAACTATGTGGCCGGCGAGCGCAAAGGCCGGGGCATCAGCAACTTTTCCGTGGGCGGCAACCTGGGCGGTGCCGTGGGTCCCATGCTGGCGGTGTTCGGCATCTCCCACTTTGGTCTGAAGGGCACGGCGATCCTGGCCGTTCCTGCTTTCCTCATGGCCGCTTTCCTGCTGAGCCAGACCAAGACGCTGGCCGGTTTTGCCAATGAGGGGGCCCAGGCCACCAAAGCGGCTATGGCAGCCGGGCAGAAGGACGACTGGAAAGGCTTTGGAAAGCTCACCGCCGTCACCTTCCTTCGTTCCACTTTGTCCATCGGTATGACCACCTTCATCCCCCTGTTCTGGATGAGCGTGCTTCTCCAGTCCGATGCCCGCTCTGGTACCACTACTACGATTATCGCTTTTGCCGGTGCCCTGTCCACTCTCATCGGCGGCCGTCTGGCCGACCGGCTGGGCTTTAACCGGGTCATCCGCTCCGGCTTGGTGATGTACATCCCCTGCCTGCTGGTGATCATCTTCTCCCGGTGGGTGGGCCTGTCCACCATCATGCTCATTCCCCTGGCCATGAGCCTGAACCTGGCCTTCAGCCCCTCTGTGGCTCTGGGCCAGAAGCTGCTGCCCAACCATGTGGGTCTGGCTTCCGGCATCACCATGGGTCTGGCCTCCAGCTTTGGCGGCGTGATTTCTCCTATCCTGGGCAAGGTGGGCGACGCTCAGGGACTGCCCACTGTGCTGTGGATCCTGGTGGGCGTGGCCGTGGTGGCCTGCGTGGGCTCCTTCTTCGTGCCTGACGCACCGGAGGCTGTCAAAGTTCCGGCTTCTTCCCAGGCAGCTTCTCAGAAGACAAACTAAATCATAAGCAATCAAAAAGGCCTGTCTCTCCAGTGAGAGACAGGCCTTTTTATTGTGGAAAATCAGTGTTCCTCCCCGTAGGGATTCACATGGACCAGGCAGTGCTTGGTTTCGGGAAAATGGTGCTCGATTTCGTCGTGGACCCGGGAGGCGATGGCATGGGCCTGGCGAAGGGACAGATCACCGTCGCAGGCGATCTCCACATCCACGAAGTATCGGGAGCCGAACTGGCGGGTTTTGATATCGTCCAGGGCCAGGACCCCTTCTTGTTTCAGAACCAGCTCTTGCAGCTGGATGAGGGTCTCTTTGTCAATGGAGCTGTCCAGCATTTTGCTCAGAGCATCCAGCAGAATTTCAACGGCCGAGCGGAGAATGAGTGCACAGATGACCAAAGAAGCGATGGCATCCAGAGCGGGAAAGCCCAGCCGGGCGCCGGCCACGCCGATGAAAACACCGCAGGAGGAAAAGACATCGGAGCGGTAGTTGAGGGCGTTTGCCATGAGGGAGTCGGAGCGGATGCGCCGGGCCGCCCGGCGGGTGAAACGGAACATCCATTCTTTGGCGACGATAGAGACAGCGGCCACGGCCAAAGCCAGCAGGCCGGGGGCTTCCATGGCGCCAGAGAAAATCTTCACCAAAGCGGCATAGCCCACGCCGATACCGGAAGCGGCGATGATCAGGGCCAGCACCACGGAGAAGCTGGTCATGGCCAGGTGCCGGA
>JAHZHY010000070.1 GCA_019420045.1 Clostridiales bacterium | reverse complement strand
GTTTTACGATGACGAAACAATGTCCAAGATCATCCTGGCGATCCCGGAAGAAGGAGAGGACTGGAGCACCGTCAGCGTGGAGATCATGGTTTCCATTGAAGATCCCTATTCCTTCCGGGATGACCTTACCACCTACGGATTTGACGAATACGAGTATGAAGTCAATCATGCCTACGACTTTACCGAAGTGGGCGGCGTTGATTGCCTCCAGCAGGAGGGAGAATACTGGGGATCGCCCTGTCTGCGGTATTTCAACCGGGTGGAAGGCGCCGGGGCTACCGTTCTGATTGAGGTCGTAGGCGAATATGAGGATGAGCGGGTGGACAAGCTGCTGTCCGGCCTGACGATCAACCTGGAGGATGTGGGAAATGAAGACGGTCCCTGGTATTGGGAAGGCGAAGCTTTTTCTGCCCAGCCCCGCAGCGTGATGGTGGGAGGTCATACACTGAGCAGTCAGTGGCTCCCCATCACAGATTGCATCATCACAAAGGAAACATTCGATCACGGCATTGCAGTTGCCGGGAATCAGGCTCTGCTTATGGTGGATGGTTCGCTGAAGAGCTACGATTACGACGGCGCATCCCTGAAGTTTGCAAAGGATATTCCGTTGGAGGAGGAATACGAAGATATTTTCGTGGACACCTCCGGAACGGTCTGGCTTTCCAATTTCGGAGCGCCGCTGATCAGCTTGAAGAACGGCACGCAGACAGCGTCCTATGACGGGCCCGATCATATGGCCATGCATCCCTCCGGCTCCTGGGGTATCAGCTGGTTCTCCGGCCCGGATTGTGAAAAAATCACTCTGGAAGGCGGAGGAATCAAAACAGAACCCATCGTGTTCAAAGAAGTCGACATCGTGGGCCATGTGCAGGTGGACGAAAACCACATCTATGTCTGCGGTTATGCCGCAGATGAAAGCGGCCACAAGGTGTTTGTATACGATGCAAACGGCACATTGCAGATGACGCTGACCGATTCCGGCGAGGAAAGTCTGGGAAGCATTACCTTCATTGCAGAGACCGCAAACGGTTATCTTGCCCTGGACGGCAATATGCGGGAAGTGGTGCTCTGGACAAAGGACGGCACTTATATCGGCAAAGCCGATGACGGCGATCTGTTCGGCACAGACTATCCCTGGTTCTGCGGAGGAACCAAACTGGCCGATGGCAGCATTCTTGTAGCCATGACAGAAACCAGAGCGGACAAATCGGCCGATGAACTGGTGGTTTTCCGGCTTACCGGTTTCTAAAGGCAGGAGGCTGGCCGAAAATGCGGCCGGCAATACCTGAAAGGGTGGCGGCATTGTGAAAAATGCTGCGGGTGCTGCTGCCGGATGCCTGGATTCCAGGTAAAGGAAAATTTGCAGACAAGACAGACTTCCGGCCGGAGGATCGGATGCAGTGTTTCCGGAGAGAAAGCTGCTTCCGCAAATCCGGCGGAAGTCTGAGCGCAGCACAGAAAGGAGCAGCGATGAAAATGATGACCAGACAAATCATTGCATTTTTGCAGGCATTGATTCTGCTGCTGTCTTTTGAACAAGGCCCGGCAGGGCAGCCGGAACAAAATGGCTTTTCCCAGGAGGCCCAACGCTCCCTGATTGAGCTGCGGAGCCGTATGGATATGCCGGGGATGCTGTTCGGCGCCGCACTTCTGGGCTATGTGGAGGGGGATGCACCAGCAGGGTCCTCTGCCTTTTTGCAGGAAGTGGATCAGGCGCTGCTGAAAAAATACCCCTTTATCAAGGAGATCCAGAAAGATCAGATCATCGGCAGTGCAGGATTCCTGTACTGCATCATACCGCTGGATGAAAATGCAACGGTTGCCATCAATCGTGTGCAGTGGAATCCGGCAACCGGAACCGATGAGATTACAGAGGTGGTATACCGGCAGGAATACGGCAAACCGGTGCTGCTTTTTGCAAATCTGGACGGTGTTGCATATGAAAGCGACACCCAGGTCACGATCACCGACAACAAGGGAAACAGTTGTCAATGGGAGCCCTCCCTGGATGGGATGAGCCGGCTGGCGCCCTGCACAGGAAAAAACGGGGAAAATGCCCTGTTTGACTTCACCGAATACGGATGGCTCAGCGCTCCGCCCGAGCTGGCACAGTGGCTGGCCGATGGCTGGAGCGGCATGACCGCCGTGGGTCTTTCCGGACCGGAATGGAACGGAAAATGCTGGGTGGCCGAAACGACGGCATGGGATACCGGCCGGGATGCGACCTTTTACCTGTGGTTCCTCAACAAGGATGAAACAGGCGGGTCGGTGTATCTGGACTGGATATACAAGGATGGCTATGAACCGGAGGAGATGTGGAGCGGATTCTGGACGATCCAGACAGTTCCCGACGGCCCCAGTTATGTGACCATCAGCCTGTCTCTTGTAGGCGGCAACCGCTATGATACCTCAGATGGCCCGATGTATCTTTCGGAGACCTATCCGATGCTGATCGACCCCAGTGGTCTGAATCTGGTGGTTGGAAATGGCGGGAACACCATCGGGCTGCCCTTCCTTTCCCGGGAGAAGCAGAATGCAATGACACCGTGTGAACTGACGCTGCTGGAAGAATCTTATGAATAAGCGCCACAAAAGCAGCAGACACAGCACCAACATGGAAGTGGGGGGATCTTGATGGCAACACAGGTAACCAATTATCAATGCCCGGCTTGTACCGGTCCGCTTCATTTTTCAGGAGAATCGGGAAAACTGGAGTGCGAATACTGCGGCGCAAGCTATGAAGTCGCTCAGATCGAAGAGCTTTATGCGGAGAAGGAAGCAAAGGCAGCAGCGGCTCAGCAGGAAGCGGAGCAAGCCGGCGCCGGCTCTCAGGAAGAAGGCGGATGGGACACTTCCGGCTTCAGTGAA
Source organism: Clostridiales bacterium (assembly GCA_019420045.1). Taxonomy (GTDB): domain Bacteria; phylum Bacillota; class Clostridia; order Oscillospirales; family Butyricicoccaceae; genus Pseudobutyricicoccus. The sequence goes on along the minus strand of JAHZHY010000070.1, from coordinate 896 downwards.
AACTGGGGCGCAGAAGGAGAGGGGATGCGGGCATACAGCTGTCCCAGCTGCGGCGCAGAACTGATCTGTGATGAAAACACAGCGGCCACATCCTGCCCGTACTGCGGCAATCCTACGGTAGTCCCGGGACAATTTTCCGGCGCATTGAAGCCGGATTTCATCATTCCCTTCAAGCTGAGCAAAGAGGAGGCCGTCAGGGCGCTCAAAGCCCATTACAACGGGAAATTCTTCCTTCCTAAAAATTTTTCCAAAGAGAATCATGTGCAGGAGATCCAGGGGATCTATGTTCCTTTCTGGATGTTTGACGGCATGGCAGAAGGGTATGCCCAGTATGAAGGCACACATTCCCGTACTTACCGTTCCGGTGATGAAGAGGTTACCGAAACGAAACATTATGATATTTATCGGGCCGGGTCGGTGGCCTTTGAGAAAGTGCCGGTGGATGCTTCCAGCAAATTGCCCGATGATCACATGGATTCCATTGAGCCGTATCGCTACGAGGAGCTGAAGCCTTTTTCCACAGCATATCTTCCAGGCTTTCTAGCCGATAAGTTTGATGTGACGGTAGAGCAGTGCCAGGAGCGGGCCGACAAACGCTGTGAGGGAACTCTGTCAGCGGCATTGCGCAGCACCGTCAAAGGGTATAGTAGCTGTACCCTGAAAAACCAAAACATCAACCTGAAACGGGGCAAGGTGCAGTATGCTCTGATGCCTGTCTGGATGCTCAGCACCAAATGGAGGGGCAAGGATTTCCTCTTTGCCATGAACGGACAGACAGGAAAGCTGGTGGGCGATCTGCCGGTCAACTGGGGGAAATTCTGGGGGCTGTTTGCAGCCATAGCCCTTCCCCTGTCGGCAATCGGTTCGCTGGTGGTCTCTATGCTGTGAGGAGGAGA
>JAHZHY010000007.1:4744-5080 GCA_019420045.1 Clostridiales bacterium | reverse complement strand
GATGGGTATAATCTGTTTCTTTATATCTTCGTGGGCACCCTCACCGGCGTGGGCGGCGGTGTGCTGCGGGATGTGATGGCCGGCGTGATGCCTTCCATCTTTGTGCGCCATGTGTATGCCTTGGCTTCTGTTCTGGGAGCGGCTGTGTGCAGTCTGCTGTGGCATGTGAATTCGGCCTTGGCCATGGTGCTGGGGGCCGGGGTGGTAGTTCTCATCCGGGCGCTGGCCATCCACTACCATTGGAAGCTGCCCCGTATTAAAAATCCGGACAAGGTCGGCATCAAATAAGCTGAAAAAACAAAAGCGGAGAGGACAACATCCTCTCCGCTTTTTTAT
>JAHZHY010000007.1:0-4734 GCA_019420045.1 Clostridiales bacterium | reverse complement strand
CACCGTCCACCACCTGGGGACGGTGGTTGAAATCCTCCCAGAATAGATCCAGCACGCCTCCCATGGCCCCTCCTTTGGGGTCCCGGGCTCCGAAAAACACCTGAGGGATGCGGGATTGCAAAATGGCCCCGGCACACATGGGACAGGGCTCCAGGGTCACATACAGAGCGCAGTCGGAAAGACGCCAGCGGCCCAGAGTGCGGCAGGCCTCATCAATGGCTTCAATTTCGGCATGGAGAAGGGCATTTTGCCTTTCTTCTCGCCGGTTGCGGCCTCGACCTACCACCCGGTCGCCCTGCACCACTACGCACCCCACCGGCACATCCCCGGTATCCAGAGCCTGTCGGGCCAATTCCAGAGCCTGCATCATATACTCTTTGGGTTCCATGAGAAACGCCCCCTTTTGACAGCAAAGATCATTTGCATTATACTGCAAAGAAGCAAAGAAAAAAAGGTGGTACAGCATGGACGAGATGAAGGAAGAAATGGAGAAGATCCTCCATACACTAAAAGAAAAAGGGGTAGACTTCGAGGAATATCACCACGAGGCGCTGGACAATGTACTGGAGCGGGAAGAAAAAGATCTGTGTTTTGATGCGAAGATTTGCAAAAATTTGTTTGTCACCACGCGAAAGCGGGACCGGGTGTTTCTGGTGATGGTGGAAGCCCATAAGAAAGCCGATCTCCACCGGCTGGCGAAGGCCCTGGGTACCACCCATCTGGGGTTTGCGCCCCAGGAATTGTTGGCAGAGCGCCTGGGGCAGAAGCCTGGGGCCGTAGGCCCCTTGGGAATCCTACACGATCGTCAGGGAACGGTGGAAGTGGTGTTCGATGAAAGCCTGCGTGGGGCCAGCCGGGTGGCTATGCATCCCAGTGTGAATACGGCCACTGTGGTGCTACCTTTTGAGCAACTGGAAGGTTTGATTCGAAAAAATGGAAATTTAATCTACTTTATGAATTTTTAACAAAAAATAAGGAAAAAATCCCTTGTTTATTCATCTTTCTGGTGGAGATGACACAAGAATTTGGTAAAGAGAGAGAAAAAAGTTTGCAATTTGTTTGTAGAATCTCCGTGAGGATTGTATTATAATGTGTCATATCAATGCGTAAGTCCGGTTATTTGCCGGAAATACAGGCTCCCGACCGCCGGCAAAGACCGGCCAAACAGAAAGGGGAAGATTCCTGATGGAGACCCTGATGAAATACAAGGCCAAGCCGCTGTTCTCCCGATCCAAAGAAAAGGATCGTGTTGCTGAAAAAAGAGGTAAGAGCGGCAATGTGCTCAGCTGGGCACCGGTTCAGATCCTTCTGCTGGCCTTGGGACTCAATCTTTTGATCGAATTGCTCAATCACAAGGGGTTGGGCGGGCTGCTGTCCTTTATCGGCGAGCACCCGTTGGCGTTTTTCGCCAACTATTTGATCATCCTGGTGACGCTGGTTCCTGCCCTGTTTTTCAAACGGCGCATATTTTATATGGGCGTTGTGGGCATCGCCTGGGCCATTGGCGGCATCACCAACGGCATTATTATCCTCAACCGCATGACTCCCTTTACCACTGCGGACCTGGCGGTGTTTGCCACCGGCTTTGAGATTCTGCCCACCTATTTCACCAAGTTTGAAATGGTACTGCTGGCTCTGGCCGCTGTTTTGGTGATTACAGCAGCGGTTCTGCTCTTTTTGAAAGGACCTAAGAGCAAGGATTCTCTTTCCCGCCGTTTGCTGATGGGTGTGGCGGCCACTGTGCTGACAAGCTGCGCTTTGGGCCTGACCATCAAGCAGGGGCTGGAAGGCGGCGGCCTCTCCACCATCTTCAGTAACTTGGCTTATGCCTATGAAGATTATGGATTTGGCTATTGCTTTGCCAACACCTGGCTCAATGTGGGCATCCGTACTCCGGAGGACTATTCCGCCGAGGATATGGGCCGGATTATGAGCGAAATGGATGACAATTCCGTAGCGCTTTCTCGGGGAGAAGCCATGACCGATGTAAATGTGGTCTATGTGCAGCTGGAATCCTTTTTTGATCCTCAGCAGATCAAGGGGCTGGAGTTCAATCAGGACCCGCTGCCCAACTGGCATGCGCTGCAGGAAGAATACACCACGGGCTTTCTCACAGTACCAGTGGTGGGGGCCGGCACGGCCAACACCGAAACCGAAGTGCTCACCGGTATGAGCACCCGGTTCTTTGGTCCTGGGGAGTATCCTTATAAGACTGTTTTGACGGAAAACACCGCCGAAAGCGTGGCCTATATCCTGAAGGATCTGGGCTATAGCACCCATGCGGTGCATAATCACCGGGGTGTCTTTTATGGCCGGAACAAGGTCTATAAAAACCTGGGATTTGATACCTTTACTTCTCTGGAGTATATGTCCAATACATCCATGACACCAAAGAACTGGTGTAAGGACAAGGTGCTCACCGGAGAGATCGAAGCGGCGCTGGATTCCACCGATACCCCGGATCTGGTATACACGGTTTCGGTGCAGGGGCATGGCAAATACCCCACTGCTCCGGAATTGGAGGAGCCGGTCATCACCGTGGAGAGCATTCCCAATGAGGATCAGCACTATTCCATGGAATACTATGCCAACCAGATCCATGAGATGGATGAATTCATCGGCCAGCTGGTGGAAATGCTGGAAAACCGGGATGAGAAAACCATTCTGGTGCTGTATGGCGACCACCTGCCTGCTTTGCAGATGGACGAGGATACTCTGCTGACTCATGATCTTTATAAGACGGAATACCTGATTTGGAACAACTTTGGCCTGGAGAAAGAGGACGAAGGCGTCAAGGCATATCAGCTGACTTCCAAAGTGCTGGCCAGTCTGAATATCAGCGACGGTATCTTCAACCGGTATCATCAGACCTGCAAGGATGAAAGCACCTATCTGCTGGATCTGCGGAAGTTGCAGTATGACCAGCTGTATGGAGAACATTATGTCACCGGCGGCGAGCCGGCCTATGAACCCACCGACATGAAGATGGGTGTGCGGCCTATTCGGGTCACCGGCTATATCAAGTTGGAGGAGACCTGGTATCTGGAGGGCGAGAACTTCACGCCTTACAGTAAGGCTACGGTCAATGGCAAGATTCTCGAGACCGAATATCTCAATGGCCACCTGTTACGAGTGATCGACGATAAACTGATCCAGGAAGTGGATGAGGTGAGCGACATCAAGATCAGCCAGGTGGAAAAATACAAAGAAGTGCTCAGTGTAACAGAATAAGGAAAGAAGGCCGTCCTGGATGGGGCGGCCTTCTTTTTTTAAAAATTTTTAGAAAATATAAAACCAGGGCAGTGCCTCAAGTCTCTTATCCATTGTCAGCCTTTGTTGGAAAACCAAAGATTGATAAAAACGCTTTTTGAAATGGATAAAATGAAATGATGCGGAGGGCTTGAGATGAAAAAGAGAGGCAAAAAAATTGCAATCGCCCTGGTGGGGCTTTTGATCGTGCTGGCCGGAGTGGGGGCCTGGTGGTACCGCTCCTCCCAAGGGATCATCTGGCGGGTAGAACGGGTGGATGAGTATAACCGCACCGAAGAACAATGGATTCAGCTTATCAGGGCGTATGAAAAGCTGGGAGAAAGGGAAAAAGCCCGGGAAGCGGTGAATGCAGGCTCTTCCCGCCTGCAGAACAGCGCTGCTCTGGCCCAGTATGCCAACAAGTATTTGTACAGCACGCCGGAGCCTTCTTTGAAGCCGGGAGAATATGAGGAAGCAATAGAACTGGTTTTTGACGGCCAGGGAAGCTGTCAGGGACAACTGTATGTGCTGGTGGATCAGGATTTGACGCCGGAAGAAGCGGTGGCCCAGGGACTGGAAACCGACATATTGGAAGGCATTTTTGTGGCAGAATATCCCTCGGAGGAGGATTTTGTCTTTCCTCTCAATCTGGTGGGTGAACATCGGATACAGGCTTTTGTTTCCTATGGGTGGAATGTGGTCACGCCGGTGTTTGAAGGCACTTATACACTGGGGAAAAACAGCGAAGTGAAGGATTTGGCGATCCGGCAGGAAGAGGGAGAATACGATACCCTTCTGGAAGTGGAATTTGTCAACAATGAGGACCGGTTGGTGCACTATACCACCGACGGCACCGATCCGTTGGGTGAGGGAAGCGATGGGGAGATCACACTCCATGGCAAGTCAGCTAACAACGAGAAAGTGATGCTTTACCCCGGCACCACCACCATTACAGCACGGTGCGTGGGATCTTCCGGCCTGGTGAGCCCATTGATCCAGAAGACATTCACTGTTTTCCCGGCCTTTGACAGCATCAGTTCACGGGTGGGTGAGGCCGGACAATATGAATTTGTCAGCGGAGAAGAGGGGCTGTGGCGGTACGATAAGGAAACCGGAGAAAAAGAACAGCTGTTCAGAGGAAGCACTGGCGCATTGCTGGTGAATACTTATAAAACCACCCGGGGTGAGGCCCTGGGCGAGCTGGGAGACAATGTGCGTCAGGCTTCCGCTGAGATGGCTTTGAAGATGGAAGAAGAGGTCCAGGTGATCCAGGTGTTGGCCGAAAGCCTGGGAGGAATGGCCTATCACCTTTTGCTGGAAGAGGATCGGGTGCTGCGGGAGGAAAAAATCATCAGCGGAGATATTCCTCAGACACTGGCCTGGAACTGGATCAAAACAGGGAAGGCAGCTATATGGGATTCCGATAAACCGGAAGTTGGAACCCAGGAAGTGGCCCGCCGGGCCACCATGCTCACCCAGAAATAT
>JAHZHY010000069.1 GCA_019420045.1 Clostridiales bacterium | reverse complement strand
CTTGCCCCACATCGCCGAACATCACTCCAAAGAACAGGGTGTAGGTCAGGGCCAGGAGCGAGGTGGGGTCGGCTTCGTTGTAAGCCGGCAGACCGTACATCTCCACAAACTGCTCGAAAAAGCGGATAGGACCCCGGTTTTTCAGCTTGGTGGGAGGGGCCACCGCCGCAGTGGGCGGCTCTTCCAGCACATACACCGAATCCCGGAAGGGAGAAAACCGCTTCTCAAAGGCGGGCAGATCCCTCTGGGGAATCCAGCCGCACAGATAGAAGGTGTCGTTGGTGTGTGCGGCATACCGGCGCAGATCATAGGTGTCCTTGTCGTATTTCAGCATGGAATAATAGGTCAGCAGCCGATCCTGTTCGCTGTCCCGCAAGGTCTGCATCTGCCGGTCGGCCTCTTCCATCTTCTTTTTATATTCCTCCATCTCCTCTTCCAGGCTTTTCTTGGCCTCATCCGGGCTGCCGTGGACCCGGTCGGAGATGTGGATGCGTTCAAAATGGAGAGAGGAAAACAGAGCGTCGCTCTTTCCCTCTGCTGCGGCGGGGGTGATGTACATCCCGTAGACATAATCCCCGCTTTCACCGGTGGTGAAGAAAAAGATATCCGGGTTTTGCTCCACATACCGCACATAGTTCACATAAATATCCCGAGGAATCCGTCCCACCCGCAGTTTGGCATAGTGGAGATCAAACAGATCGTCCAGATTGGCCTTCACATCCATGATGTGATCCAGCTGGCCCAGGATCTGCTCATCTTCCTCCAACGGCCTGCGGCATCCCTCTTTTTGATCCACAATGGCCTGATAGCGCCGGGTCAGATCGTCAAAATAACCGGTCATTTCCTCTTCCCCGAACCCTTCCTCCGGGAAAGGCCGGTATTCCGGCTCGATACTCAGCTTATCCAAAAGATTTTCGCTCCGGGAAAGAAGGGCCCCGTTGGGATTGCGCAAGGTGAAAGGCAAAAGCCCGCCGCCGCTGCCCACAAAATCCAGCACGCTTTCTGGGGCAAAGCCGCTGTCCACCAGGCTTCCCCGCACCACCTGGTCAAATAGTCCCAAGGGGCCCACAATATTGACCAGTTTCATTTTTTCAATGGCCATGATCCTCGCCTCCTTTGCTTCAAATGATCTATGGCCGCGCGTTTAATAAATGGGGGTCAGATAGGCGGCCCTGCGGTTTTCCGGCACCTGGTAACGGACACATTCCACCACATTGATGATGTTTTTCAGTTCGTGTTCCTTGATATCCAGGTAAATGATGCCATCAAAGGCCGATGGGCGCCCACGCCGTATCATCTGGCGGCCTTTCTGGAAAAAGGAAAAGGCATAATCCTCGATTTGCCGGTGTTCTTCTTCCCGGAACACCGGTCCGTAGGGCCCTTCCTTCAGAATGTTCATAGCCTCATCCCAGGTGGGGGCCTTGATCAGCTCCTTCAGGTAACCGTCCTTCAGCTTGAGGGAGAACGGCAGCAGTCCCCGCAGCACATCTTCGCTCTCCACCTTGAAATACCGCTTCATCCGCAGAATGCGCACAATGTTCTGAAAATCACACTGGCGCAGGAAATATTCCTCCAACTCCCGCCGGTCCTCCCCATGGAAGGCCCGCTGGATGCTGGTGAGCACCCCCCGGTAATAGGCGCTTTGCACGGCCGATTCGGCCATGGTGTAATCAAAGCCATTTTCTCCCGGCTGGGTCTTTTTCAGGGAAGAATAGAACACCGTTCCCTCCACGGCCTGCAAAAGGCCCTGGTAATCGGGCCGGGCAGCCAGTTTGTCAAACCGGATATGGCTGCGGCGCAGAAGCCCCGCCGGGAGACTCACGGCAAAATCTGCCGGGTGCCCTGCGGAAAAATACCGGAGAAAGCGAAGCAGTTCCACCGCTTCGGCCTTGGCAGCCATGGCCCGCAGAAGCTGGCGCATTCCCTTGGAAGCAAAGGTAGCCAACCGATCATATTCCCCCGCAAGACCCATGCGCAGCCGCTTTTCCAGCTCGCCCCGATGCACATGTTCCACATCCATCCCCTGCAGGCAATTCCCCCAGCCAGGGGTATTCAGCAGAAAGGCGGCGGTTTCCGGCACAGTGTGCATCTGCATCAGCTTGTCAAAATCCTCCTGCCGCAGCCGGTTTCCCAGCATGGCATGGACCTTGCCGCCTATGGCTGCATAGTCAAACAGCTCTCTCAGCACCCGCCGTCCCCCCGTTCTGCTTCCTCACCTACAATATGAGAAAACAAGGCGTCTACCCAAGCATCATGTTGGATCTGGCTTTTCTTTTCCAGATCGTCCATGGCCGATTGCAGACGCCCTTCCAGCTCGGCCAGAGACCGCTGCCGCAGGGCTTCCTCTTCCCTTTTGGCCTGTTTGATCCGCAGCTTTGCTTTTTCTTCATATTCTTTTTCCATCTGGCACACCGCCTGGGCCACTTCCTCGTCCAGGTGACGCCGCTTTTCTTCGGCTTTATCGGTGATCTCCCGGGCATGATGCTCGGCTTCCACGATGCTGTTGATCATGTCGCTGTGGCGCATTTTCCTCTTCCCTCCTCGCTTCCATATTCTCCCCGAAATACTGTTTTCAGGGGCCTTTTGCTTTCATTATAACACGCTTGGCAAGAGGGACAAGGTCAATTTTTCACATCAATTCAGCATCTTGACCAAAAACTCTTGTGCAAATTTGTAGCATTTTCCCTATTTTTCCGCTTTCTCCCCGGAATGCAAATGGGTGTGATATAATGAATTTATCTCAACTCCGATTTTATGGTTATCCTATTTTTACAAAAAACAGGAGGAATATCCTATGCTTACCCTGATCAAAAATGCCCGCATCCACACCATGGATGACCGGCGCCCTGTGGCCGAAGCCGCCCTCATCGAAGACGACCGGTTTGTCTTTGTGGGTTCTCTGGAAGGAGCCCAGGTTGAGCTGTGCCGCCGGGGCCAGCAGGCCCAGGAAGTGGACGCCAAAGACCGGCTGATGCTCCCCGGCCTCAACGATTCCCATATGCATTTCATCCATTTTGCCAAAGGGCTGATGAGCGTCAACCTCACCGGCACCCATTCTATTAAGGAAATTCAGGAGCGGATGGCCGAAGGTGTCCGTCTGCGTCCCGCCGGCCCCGACGCTTTTGTGGAAGGGGAAGGCTGGAACCAGGACTATTTCACCGAGGGCGAACGCCGCTTCCCCCTGCGGGCCGACCTGGATGAGGTGTCCTCCACCGTGCCCATGATGATTATGCGGGCCTGCTTCCACATCGGCGTGCTCAACTCCGCCGCATTGAAAGCGCTGAACATCACCCGGGAGACCGCTCCTTCCTATGGCGATCTGGTGGAAGTAGATGAAAACGGCGAGCCCAACGGCATCATCAAAGAAAGCCTGCTGGACGACACCAAGGCCCAGATCTCCAGCCTGAACCTGGAAACACTGAAAAAGATCATCCTCTCCGCTCAGCAGGAAGCCCTGAGCCAGGGCATCACCTCCCTGCAAAGCGACGATGTGGGCTATACCCCCAAGGCCGACTACCATCTGCTCTTCCGCGCCTTTGCCCAACTGGAGGCCCAGGGCGCTCTCCACATCCGGGTGAGCGAACAGTGCCTGCTGCAAAAGGAAGAACTGATTCAGGAATTCTTTGACGCCGGCTATGACGACCAGTGGGGCTCTGCCTGGTTCCGGCCCAGCTGCATCAAGCTGTTGGCCGACGGCAGCCTGGGCGCACGCACCGCCGCCATGCGCCAGCCCTATGCTGACGATCCTTCCACAAAGGGTCTGGAAATGTTCACCCAGCCCCAGCTCAATGGCCTGGTGCTGTGTGCTCACCGCCACAATATGCCGGTGGCCATCCACGCCATCGGAGACCGGGCGGTGGAAATGGCCCTGGACGCCATCGAAAACGCCCAGCTGCTCTGCCCGGAAAACCATCCCCGCCACGGCATTGTCCATTGCCAGATCACCGACCAGGCTCTGCTTCGCCGGTTCCGCACCCTGGATGTGCTGGCTTTTGTCCAACCCATCTTCATCGATTACGACATGAACATCTGCCAGAGCTTCGGCACCGACTGCCCGCTGGAAAAGTTCGATACCATGCCCAACCTGTATTCCGCCGTCACCCGGCAGAATGTGTCCGGTGAGGGAAAACGGGCCTTCCTGCCCCAGGAGGCCATGACCATGGAGCAGGCCCTGAAATGCTACACCATCGAAGGAGCCTACGCCTCCGGAGAAGAGCATCTGAAAGGCTCCATCACCCCCGGCAAACTG
>JAHZHY010000068.1 GCA_019420045.1 Clostridiales bacterium | reverse complement strand
CGATCACCGCCTCCATGAGATAACTTCCGATGATGTCCTTCTTTTGGGCCCCGATGGCCAGATAAATGCCGATCTCCTTTCTCCGGCTTTCCACCGCCGCTGTCATGGAGTTCATCACGCCAATACCTCCCACCAGCAGCCCAATGCCGCCGATGGCCGTGATGAGCCAGGATACCGTCTGCAAGATAGATGAAAAAGTATCAATGTATCCGCTTACATTTTCCGCTTTAAAGGAAGCACCGTTTGTCTTTCGGCTGAGCTGATCCAGGGCAAAGGCGGTGACGGCATCGGCGTCGGCCTCATCCTGGGCCGCCAGGGCCAGCTGATTGGTGGAGGAAACGCCGGAGGAAAGATTTAAGGTGGTGTAGGGCACATAGACAAAGGCCGGCAAGGTGTTTTCGCCGATGAGTGCGCTGACACCGCTTTTTTGGGAAGAGATCACACCGATGATCTGATAACTTTCGGTCAGCTGGTCGGTAGAGATCCAGATCTCTTTCCCTACCACATTCTCCCGCCCGTAGGCTTCCTGCGCCATGGTATCTTCGATCACCGCCACCTTCTGACAGAGGCGCACATCTTCCTGGGAGGGCAAGCGGCCGTATTTTACCTGGACATGGAAAATGGAAGAAAACTGCTCATCCACCCCCCACAGCAGCATATTGCGCTTGTTTTCCCGCAGACGGCAGGAGCCATACTGGGAAAAAAGAGGCATGGCGGCCTTGAGCCCCGGCACGCTTTGAGGCAAAGCCCGGATCTCTTTTGCCGCCATCTGCCCCTGCTCCTCCTTGCCGAATACCATGATTCCGGAAAGGCCGCTTTGCTCCACCTGCCGGGTGATCTGATCCCGGGCGTTGCGGGAAATCTCGCAGATCATATACACCGATGCGATGCCCACGCACACGGCCAGAGCACAGAGAAAGGTTTTCTGCCGGGCACGCAGGGCGCTTTTCAGCGCCAGAAGCCCCATATCACCCCAATTCATAGGCTTGCTTCCCTTCTGTCACAGCCTGGCCGCTTTTCAGAGATCCGGGCACGCGGATCAGCTGTTCCTCCCCTGTCAGTCCGGCGGTGATCTCCACCTGTTCCCCCACTTCCAGACCGGTTTCCACCAGCTTTTTTTTGGCTCTTCCCCCCTGCACTACCATCACATATTCCCTGTTTTGGTCGTCCTGTGCCACGCAGGTATAGGGCAATAGCAGGGTGTCCTCCCGGCTTTCGGTACGCACTTTCACCGAAACGGTGTACCCCGGCTTCACATTCTGCACATCGTTGGAGATGGAAAAGATCACATCGGTGCTTACGCCGCCGCTCTGATCCAGCAAAGAAGCCGCTTTGGCATAGGGAGCCACCGATTGGACTTTACCGGTGAGACGGGTGTCCGGAAAAGCGGTGAGGGTCATTTCAGCAAACATGCCCGGTTGTATCTGGGGAAGGTTTTCCTCCCCCACCTGGGCTTTCACCACCATCTGGTTTAAATCGGCCAGAGTGAAACAAGGAAGCAGCGGGGAAACGGTCTCACCTTCTGCAAAAAACACATCCATCACCGTGCCGTCACAGGGGGCATACAGGATGTATTCCGTCTGCTGAGGCTGGGTGGATTCTTCCATCCCGGCACTGGCGGCCCGGGACAAAAGGGCCTGGCTGTCCTCTTCCAGACTGCCGTCCTGGGCATCCTGAAGGAGGGATTCCAGCATTTTTTCCCCGGCTTCCCTCGTGGC
>JAHZHY010000067.1 GCA_019420045.1 Clostridiales bacterium | reverse complement strand
GTATGAACTTCTTTTTATTTCCCTAAATTGTTGCACTTGATAGTATAATTCACCAAGTGAATAAAAAAAGAGACCCGATCGGGTCTCTTTTTTATTGTTTTGTGTTAGCCCTGGAAGGTGCGGGCCGCTGCAATGGTCCGATCCAGATCTTCCATGGTATGAGCACCGCTGACAAACATGGCTTCGAACTGGGCAGGAGCCAGATAGATGCCGTTTTTCAGCATATGGCTGAAGTAGGCGGCATAGCGGTGGGTGTCGCTTTTTTGAGCCGAAGCAAAATCGGTGACAGGGCCTTCTGTGAAGAAGGCACACACCAGGCTTCCCACCTGATTGACGGTGCAGCCGGGCAGGGCCTGACGCAGACCATCGGCCAGATGGGCGCCCATCTTTTCCAGCCGCTCATAGAGGGACGGATCGCTTTCCAGCTTCCGCAGGTTACAGAGCCCGGCTGCCATGGCCACCGGGTTGCCCGACAGGGTGCCGGCCTGGTAAACACTGCCCAGGGGAGACACCTGGCTCATGATGGCCTTTTTGCCGCCGTAGGCGCCCACCGGCATTCCGGCGCCGATGATCTTGCCATAGGTGACCAGATCGGCCTGGACGCCGTAGTATTCCTGAGCGCCGCCCAGAGCCAGACGGAAGCCGGTGATCACTTCGTCAAAAATCAGCAGAGCGCCGTTTTCGTCGCACAGCTTCCGCAGTCCCTGAAGAAAACCGGGAGCAGGGGGCACAACGCCCATGTTGGCTCCCACCGGTTCCACAATGAGAGCGGCGATCTCGCCGGGATTTTCCTGGAACAGCTGCTCCACCGAAGAGAGGTCATTGTACTGGGCCAGCAGGGTGTCCTGGGCAGCGCCACGGGTGACACCGGCGCTGTCCGGCTTGCCGTTGGTCAGAGCGCCGCTTCCGGCCTTCACCAGCATGCTGTCGCTGTGGCCGTGGTAGCAGCCAGCGAACTTGATGAGCTTTTCCCGGCCGGTGTAGCCACGGGCCAGGCGCAGGGCACTCATTACGGCCTCGGTGCCGCTGTTGACCATGCGCACCATTTCCATTCCCGGCACCAGACGACAGATCAGCTGGGCCATTTCCACCTCCCGGCGGGTGGCCGCACCAAAGCTCAGTCCTTCCTGCACTGCTTCCATGACGGCCTGTTCCACATCCGGGTCCCGATGGCCCAGGATCATGGGCCCCCAGGAGCCCACAAAGTCGATGTAGGTCACATTGTCTTCGTCGGTGATGCGGGCGCCGCGGCCGCTTTTGATGAACCGGGGCGCACCGCCCACGGCGTTGAAGGCCCGTACCGGGCTGTTGACGCCGCCGGGCATCACTTGTTTTGCCTGTTCAAACAGTTCTTCCGATCGTCCCATATCAGCCGATATCCCCTTTCATGATGGCGTCCGCCAGTTCGTTGGCGTAGTAGGTGATCAAAATATCCGCTCCGGCCCGGAAGATGGAGACGGCGCTTTCGCACATGACGCCGTATTCGTCGATCAGTCCGGCCTGAGCCGCCGCCTTGATCATGGCGTATTCGCCGCTGACGCTGTAAGCCGCCAGAGGCAGGTGGGTGTTTTCCTTCACCGCCCGGATCACATCCAGGTAGGAAAGGGCGGGCTTGACCATCAGCATATCGGCCCCTTCCCGGGTGTCCTGCATGGCTTCCTTCAGAGCCTCCCGCACATTGTGGCAGTCCATCTGGTAGCTCTTCCGGTCCCCGAAGGAGGGAGCGCTGCCGGCGGCATCCCGGAAGGGGCCATAGAAGGAGGAAGCGTATTTGACGGCATAGGACAAAATGGGGGTGTTTTCAAAGCCGTTTTCATCCAGGGCCTGACGGATGGCAGCTACCCGGCCGTCCATCATGTCGGAGGGGGCCACCATGTCGGCTCCCGCCTGCACATGGGACAGAGCGGTGCGGCTGAGATAGGGGAGGGTTTTGTCGTTGTCCACCGTTTCCCCACAGAGGATGCCGCAATGGCCATGAGAGGTGTATTCACACATGCACACATCGGTGATGAGATAGACTTCCTTGCCGTATTTCTGCCGGATGGCCCGCAATCCCTGCTGGACAATGCCGTTTTCTGCATAAGCGCCGCTGCCTTCCGGGTCTTTGCTGGCGGGCAGACCGAAGAGCAGGAATTTGTTGACCCCATGGCTCAGGGCTTCCTCGATGCCCCGGGAGACTTCATCGGGGCTGTAATGGAAGTGGCCGGGCAGACTGGGGATGGGGGAGCAGATCTTTTCCCCCTCCTGCAAAAACAGAGGCAGGATCAGGCTCTGGGGGCTCATGCGGGTCTCCCGCACCATACCCCGGAGCAGGGGAGTGGCGCGGAGACGGCGGGAACGATCAATCATGGAAAAAACCTCCTATCAATGTATCTATCATGGAATCGATGGTGGCTTCCGGGGACAGAGTAACATCCATCCCCATTTCCGCCGCCTTTTTGCCGGTTTCCGGCCCGATGCACAGGGCGGGAAGATGGGAAAGATCGGCGCCGGGGCAGCTGAGCAGAAAACCCTCCACTGCGCTGGCGCTGGTAAAGGTCAGGGCATCATAGATCCGGGGGTCGATGTGTTCTTCACCTCTTTGCAGCAAAGTTTCATACACCGGCAGGACGGTGTAGGGGACCTGCATTTCGTTCAGGGCCTCTTCCAGATGGGGTCCTGCCTTCTTGGCCCGGGGGATGAGGGCCCGGTCTTCCGGTGTGAGGAAGCCTGCGGCCTTCATTTCCGCACCCAAAGCTTTGCCGCTGTATTCCTGGGGCACAAAATCGGCCCGCAGCCCCTGCTTTTGCAAAGCCCGAGCGGTCTGGCTGCCCACGGCGGCCAGTTTTTTGCCAAAAAGAGCCCGGCTGTCCAGGCCCGCTTCCCACAGCCCTTCAAAGAAACAAGCCACGCCGTGGGGGCTGGTGAAGAGCAGGGCGGTGGTATCCTTCAGATCGGGCAGGGAGAAGGGCAGCTTTTCCCGGGCGATGGCAGGGAGCAGATCGGCCTGGGCCCCCAGTTCTTCCAGACGGCTTTGCAGGCGGGAGCCCTCCTGCCGGGGTCGGGTCACCAGAATCCGCTTTCCCTTGAGAGGCAGGGTATCGAACCAGTCAAACTGGGGAGAGAGAGACGCCACCTTGCCCACCAGCAAAATGGCGGGGGAAGTGACCTTTTCCTCCTGCACCGTCTGTCCCAGGCGGGAAAGGGTGGAGAGGATGGTGCGCTGATCCGGCCGGGTGCCTTTTTCAATGATGGCAGCAGGCATCTCTTGTTCCATGCCAGCATCCAACAGGCCCTGGGCGATCTGAGGGGCGGTGGACACCGACATGAGGAAAACCAGGGTGCCCTGGAGCCGTACCAGAGCGGGATAATCCAGCGTCAGCTCTCCGTCCTTCTTTTTGTGGCCGGTGATGATGTGGAGGGAGGAGCAGAAGTCCCGGTGTGTCACCGGAATGCCGCCGTAGGCCGGGGCGGCCAGGGCCGAGGTGATGCCGGGGATGACCTGGAAAGGAACCTGTTCTTTTACCAGCTCTTCCAGCTCTTCGCCGCCACGGCCAAAGAGGAAGCAGTCGCCTCCTTTGAGCCGCACCACATCCTGTCCCTTCTTGGCTTCCTCCGCCAGGATCTGGTTGATCCGCCACTGGGGCACCGGATGCTCTCCCGACCGCTTGCCCACATCGATCTTCTTGCATTTGGGGGGAATGAGGTTGAGGACTCCTTCTCCCACCAGACGGTCATAAACCACCACATCGGCTTTTTCCAGGGCTTCCCGTCCTTTGCAGGTGAGCAGACCTGCGTCTCCCGGTCCGGCGCCCACCAAAGTTACTTTTCCTTTTGTCATTTGCCCCTCCTTGCAGCCATCGTCCGGGCCAGAGTGACACCCAGGTCTTCTGCGTCGGACACAGAGCCACGGATCTCATCGATCTCCCAGCCGATTTCGTCCCAATACAGGCCCCGCAGACGGATGGTTTCTCCATCCACTTGGGCATAGGCCGCCACCGGGGAGGAGCAGCCTCCATCCAGAAACCGGACAAAGGCCCGTTCGCACAAAGCGCAGGCGGTAGCATTCTTGTCCTCCACTTCCCGGAGCAGGGAGCAATCGAAATCCGCCCGGCCCTGGACGGCCAGGATGCCCTGACCAGCGGCGGGCAGCATTTCCTCCGGGAAAAACAGGCGGCTGATCCGCCCTTCCAGCCCCAGGCGGCGCAGTCCGGCGGAAGCCAGAACCAAAGCACCGTAGTCCCCCCGGTCCAGCTTTTCCAGGCGGGTGAGCACATTGCCCCGCACCGGTTCCACCCGGCAGCCGGGGAAGAGCTTTTCCAGCTGGATGCGCCGCCGGGCACTGGCGCAGCCGATGGGCTTTTTGAGGTCCAGCTCTGTTTGTCCCAAAGGCAGAACCAGAGCATCCCGGGGATCTTCCCGCCGGGAATAGGCCAGGATGGGAAGGCGGGGATCTGTTTCCATGGGCATATCTTTCAGACTGTGGACGGTGATGTCCGCCCGCCTGTCCAGAAGGGCCTGGTCCAGCTCACGGACGAAAAGGCCCTTGCCGCCGATCTTGTCCAGGGTGCGGTCCAGAATCTTGTCCCCGGTGGTTTTCATGGTGACAAGCTCCACCTGATAGTCCGGGTGGTGCTTTTGGATGAGATCGGTGACGATCCGGGTCTGGAGCACCGCCAGCCGGCTTTCCCGGCTTCCCACAAGCAGTTTTTTCATTGTTCCAACAGCCTCCTGATCTGCCCAGCCCGCTGGGCGACTGCGGCGTGATCCCGGCCGTCGCCGGCAACGCCGATGGTGATGGGCCCGTCCTCAATGAGGGCGGGAAAATAAAAGGTGCATTCCTCCCGCCGGTCGGCCACGCTGACAAAGGCCCCGGCCTGTTTTCCCAGCTGTCCCGCCAGGGCATTGACCTGCCGGTCGTCGGTGGCGGCCACCAGAAGGAAGGCGCCCTTTTCGTCCCCCGGGGCAAAATTGCGGCGGGAGACGGTGGCAAGCCCCTGTTTTTCCAGCTCCACAATGTCCGGGTGGAGTGTGGGGGCGATGATGTGAAGGGCAAAAGAAAAGCGGGAAAGGGTGCGGCACCGGCGGGCGGCAATGGCGCCGCCGCCGATCACCACCGCTTTTTTTCCTTGGATATCACAAAAAAGGGGAAAGTGGTTTTTCTGTTCCATGTTAGCACCCGGAGATCCGCTGGGCCCGATAGCTTTCCCATTTGTGCAGATCCTGACGGTATTTTTCCACGATCTCCTGGGCCTGCTGGAGAAGAACTGCCCGCTCCCGGGTGAATTCCTCCCGGCCCAGGGTGTCGATGTCATAGAGGGCGGCTTTTTCACCGCAGGCGGGGTCGATGTCCCGGGGCACTGCCAGGTCGATGAGATACCGGGGAGCCTTGGCAAGGCGGGAGAACTCCACCCAGTCCACGGTGTAGTGGGGGCTGGAAGTGGCGCTGACCAAGGCGTCAAAGCGGGGCATTTCCTGGTAGCGCAGGGCGTAATCAAAGCTCTCCGCCCCTTCCGGCACCTGGATCTGGCCGTGCTTATACTGGCGCAGGGTCATGCTTACCGAAAAGCCTTGTTCCAGCAGCCGGGAGCACACCAGGCGGCCGATTTCCCCGTTGCCGATGACCAGCACATTGCGGGGGGCATCCGGGGCGTTTTGCAGGATCTCCAGGGTTTTGGTGGCCACCGATGCTTCCGAACGGGTGAAGCGCAGGGTGGTTTTGATCTTTTTGGCGGCGGTGATAGCCGTGCGGAAAAACACTTCCAGCAAAGAGTC
>JAHZHY010000066.1 GCA_019420045.1 Clostridiales bacterium | reverse complement strand
GCACCCAGGAGCTTTTATACTTCCTTCACAAGATCCGCCGGGATGGACTGATCCGGGGCCACGATGATTTTCCCGTCTATCTGGACAGCCCCCTGGCCATCGAGGCTACCCACATCTACCGGGAGAATATGCTGGGCAATTTTGACGAAGAGGCCATGGAAATGGTGCATCGGGGAGAAAATCCCCTGACTTTCCCTGGCCTCATCACCACGGTGACGGCAGAAGAATCCAAAGCCATCAATTTTGATGAGCGGTGCAAGGTGATTTTGTCGGCCAGCGGAATGTGTGAAGCGGGCCGCATCCGCCATCATCTGAAGCACAATCTGTGGCGGCGGGAAAACACCATCCTGTTCGTAGGCTATCAGGCCAAAAACACCCTGGGCCGGGCGCTGTTTGACGGAGCCAAACAGGTGCGGCTCTTCGGGGAGGATATCCAGGTGAACGCCCACATCAAAAGCCTGGCGGGCATCAGCGGCCATGCCGATGTGGACGGCCTGATCCGCTGGCTCCAGTATTTTTCTCCTAAGCCCCGGCTGGTGTTTGTCCAGCACGGAGAGGCCCAGGTGTGCGAGCAGTTTGCCGAGCGGCTGCGCACCCAGCTGCACTATGCCGCCGAAGCGCCGTACAGCGGTTCCAGCTATGACCTCCTGAACGGGGCCTGGGCCCATCTCCACCCGCCAGTGCTGGTGCCGGTGCGCCGGGGCAAGCAAAAGCCCTCCCCGGCCATGGCACGACTCAAGGCCGCTTTGCAGCGGCTCACCGATCTGGTGGAAAAGAGTCAGGGAAGAGCCAACAAAGATCTGGCCCGTCTGGCCGACCGTATTCAGGAACTTTGCGACAAATGGGAGAAATAAACCGATGAATATCACTTTTTATTCCATGGAAAAGCTGCGCCGGCAGCTGGAAGAAAACCGGGAGGAGTTTATCGCTTCCTGCGAGGAGGAAAGCCGGGAAAAGCCCCGCAAACTGGCCCGGCAGCTGGCTCAGCACAAAGGACAGCCGGTGGTGCTGCTCTGCGGGCCCTCCGGCTCGGGCAAGACCACCACGGCCAGCCGGCTGGCGGAGGAGCTGCACGCGCTGGGCTTTCCAGCCCGGGCCATCTCCATGGATCATTATTTTCTGCCTGCCATCAACCCCGATGTGCCCCGGGACAAAGACGGGGAGATCGATTTTGAATCCCCTTACCGGCTGGATATTCCTTTGCTTTCCAAACAGATGGAGGATATTTTCGCCTGCCGTCCCACCTATGTACCTTATTATGATTTTCCAACCCAAAGCCGCAAGCCAGGGTTTTTGTTCCAGCGCCAGCCCGATGAGTTTGTGATCTTTGAAGGCATCCACGCGCTGAACCCTCTGGTCACCGGGGCCGCTCTGGATTTTTCCAGCCGGATCTATATCAGCGTGCGCACCCGTCTGCGTTTTGAAAACGGGGAGTGTCTCCATCCCTCCCACATCCGGCTGATGCGCCGTCTGCTGCGGGACAGCCGCTACCGGGGCCGCAGCTTTTTGGAGACCATGGATCTTCTGCCTTCGGTGACGGCCGGGGAAGAAGATCACATCCTGCCCTTCAAGCGCTTTGCCGATTATGAGCTGGATTCCTTTGTGCCCTATGAGGGAGCGGTCTATGCCGGTTTGCTCACAGGGGAAAATTTGCCCCAGCATCGCCTTACCGGAAAGCTCCGGCGGTTTTTGGAATTTCTGCCCTCC
>JAHZHY010000065.1 GCA_019420045.1 Clostridiales bacterium | reverse complement strand
CAAAACTCATCACTTCCAGGGGCGCAAAGTCCCCCCGCTCCACCGGCTCCTGGAAGACGCACTGAAGCTTGTGGATGCCCAATTTCATATCCTCCAGATCCCGGCTGAACAAAATGCCGCCCCGGTGCAGAAGGCCCACATGATCGCAGATGTCCTCCAGCTCCCGCAGGTTGTGGGAAGCGATCACCGGGGTCATGTTCCGCTCGGCCACCTCTCCGGCCAGAAGGCTTTTGACTGCCTGCCGGGCCACCGGGTCCAATCCATCAAAGGTCTCGTCGCACAGAAGATAGTCCGCCCCGGAACAAATCCCGCAGATCACAGACACCTGCTTTTTCATGCCCTTGGAAAAGGTGTTGATCTTCCGCTCCATCTGAAGGTCAAAGCCCTTCATCAAAGTCTGGAACCGGCCTTTGTCAAAGCCGGGATAGATGCCGGCGTAAAAATCCCGCAGCTCCCGGGGGGTGGCGTTGGAATAAAAGTGCTGTTCGTCGGAGATATAGAAGATCCGCCCCTTCACCTGGGGATTTTCGTAGATCTCCATGCCATCGGCCATCAGGCTGCCGCTGTCCGGCCGGAGAATGCCTGCGATCATACGCAAAAAGGTGGATTTTCCGGCGCCATTGGAGCCGATCAGCCCAAAAACGCTGCCTTCCCGGATCTCGGCCGTCACGGCGTCCACCGCCAGGATGTTGCCGAAACGCTTGGTTACATCGGTAGCCGTTATCATGCCTTGTTCCCTCCTTCTTCCTTCTCCAGCAGGCTGTGCAGCCAGTTTTCCATCCGTTCTCTCCCGGCGCCCAGGGCCAGAGCCTGACGCAGCAGCTTCTCCATCTCCTGCAAGATCTGTTCCATTTTTTCCTCCCGCAGCCGTTTGGGGTCGGCCGCCACAAAATTCCCTTTGCCTTTGACCGAATAGATCACCCCGGTCTTTTCCAGCTGGGAATAGGCCCGCTGGATGGTGTTGGGGTTGATGGAAAGCTCCACCGCCAGCTGCCGCACCGATGGCAGCTGACTGTCCGGCTCCAGCACCCCGCGCACCGCCAGATCTTCTATGCTGCTGACAATCTGCTCATAGATGGGCCGCCGGTCTTTATAGTCTATGGTGATCAATCCGTACCCTCCTTTCCCAAGGTGTGTTATCTGTATTATGTGTGTTAGTACAGTTCATATTTTATGTGAACTTCTCCCTTTTGTCAAGAGGGGAAATCGTGGACAAGGAACGGTTTTTTTTATATAATGGAAAAAAGGGACTGCCCCTTTGATTTAACACAAAATAGAGGAGGAAATACCATGGAATATCTGCTGGAAGGCCGGGAGCCCAAAATGGCGCTCCGGTATTTTGAGGAGATCAGCCGCATCCCCCGTGGTTCGGGAAATGAGGAAGCCATCAGCCAGTATCTGCTGGACTTTGCCAAGGAGCAGGGACTGGACGCCTGGCGGGACGAACACTTCAATGTGTGCATCACAAAGTCCGGCTCCCAGGGCTGCGAAAACCTGCCGCCCCTGATGCTTCAGGGCCACACCGACATGGTGTGCGAAAAGAACCGGGATGTGGACCATGACTTTCTGAAAGATCCCATCCAGCTGGTGGTGGAAGGCAATATCCTGCGGGCCAAAGGCACCACCCTGGGAGCCGACAACGGTGTGGCTGTTGCCTGGATGATGTCCATTCTGCAGGACCGCACCCTGGTGCATCCTCCTTTGGAATGTGTCTTCACCGCTTCGGAAGAAGTGGGGCTCATCGGCGCTCATAACCTGGATTACAGCCGTCTCCAGTCCCGCCGTCTCATCAATCTGGACTGCGGTCCGGAAGGCGTGTTCTGCTGCGGCAGCGCCGGCGGCCAGGTCACCGACTTCACCCTGCCCCTGACCATGGAAGAGGGAAATGGCGCTCTGCTCCGCCTGGCCATCCGCGGTCTGTCCGGCGGCCATTCCGGCGGACTGATCCACATGGGTCTGGGCAACGCCAATGTGCTCATGGGCCGGATTTTCCGCCGTCTGATGGAAGAAATGGAGTGCCGGGTCCAGTCCTGCCAGGGCGGCGACAAGGACAACGCCATTCCCCGTGAATGTGACGCTGTGCTGCTCGTACCCCAGGACAAGCTGGATGCGGCCCAGGCTCTGGTCAAGCAGACCGAAGAAGAGATCCGTTCTCAGCTGATGCCCGCCGACAAGGATTTCCGGGTGGAAATCGCAACAGAACCGGCCGGAACATATCAGGCCGCTTCCCTCCAGCAGAGCCGCCAGATGATGCGCCTGATGGTGATGCTGCCCTGCGGACCTCAGCTGCGGGACTTGACCATGAACGACCGGGTGGTGGCTTCGGAGAATTTCGCCAGCGTGCACACCAGTGAAAATGAATGCAAGTGCATCATCTCTATGCGCAGCAGCAACGACGCCTACCGCCAGGATATGGCCGCCCGTCTGGATATTCTGGGCGATCTTCTGGGTGCTTCGGTGCGCCATCACGACGACTACGAATCCTGGGAGATCGAAAAGAATTCCCCCATCCGCCAGACTGTGCTGGACTGCTACAAGGCCCTCACCGGAAAAGAGGGAAAAGTGGTTGCCACCCACGGCGGACTGGAATGCGGCATCTTCCAAAAGAGAATGCCCGGTGTGGACATGGTGACCATGAGCTGCAACAGCGAAGGAGCCCATTCCCCCGAAGAGCATATGGAGCTGGACTCCTTTGCCCGCACCTATGACCTGCTCAAGGCGGTTCTCCAGAAACTCTGCCAGTAACCAAGTAACCAACCTGCGGGGGAGGGAGAATTTACAATCTATTGCTTTTTCCCCTCCCCCGGTGTGTTATGATACATTCGACCTTTTTTCGAGAAAAAGCGTCAGGCCACCAAAGGAGGTGGGGCGTTATCTTAAAAAACCTGCTGAAAAAGCTGCTGAAGCTGCTCACCATGCGGGTGACCCTGGTGGGCGTATCCATTCTGGTTCAGGCGGTGTTCCTGGCTATTGTCGTAATGTCTTTCGGCAGCTATTTCGTCTATTTCTATGCCCTGTCCCTGGTCATCAGTCTGATCGTGGTGCTCATCATCGTCAACGGCCAGAGCAATCCGGCCTACAAAATCGCCTGGATCGTGCCCATTTTGCTTTTCCCGGTGTTCGGCGGGCTGTTTTACCTGCTGCTGGGCGGCAACCACATGGGCCGGTGGAGCCGGCAGAAGATGCAGTCTGTACAACGGCAGATGGCCAACAGCCTGCGGAACAACGACCCCTTGATCCAGCGGGTCAAGACCCGGGCCCCCTCCGCCGCCGGACTGATGCGCTATGTGCAGAAATACGCCTACTGTCCTCCGTGTGAGAACACCCACACCAAATATTTCGCCCTGGGCGAACTGGCCTTTGAAAACATGAAGGCCCAGCTGCGAAAAGCCCAGCACTATATCTTCCTGGAGTATTTCATTGTGGAAGACGGAACAATGTGGGGAGAGATTCTGGAGATTCTGCGGCAAAAGGCGGCTCAAGGGGTGGATGTGCGCCTGATCTATGACGATCTGGGCTGTGTGATGACTCTGCCTTACCGGTACGATCTCACTCTGGAGCAGATGGGCATCCGCTGCTGTGTGTTCAATCCCTTCCTGCCGGTGCTCAATTCCCATTTCAACCACCGGGATCACCGGAAGATTTTAGTGGTGGACGGCCACACCGCCTTCACCGGCGGCATCAACCTGGCGGACGAATACATCAACGCCCGGAAAAAATACGGCCACTGGAAAGACAACGCCATTCTGATCCAAGGCCCCGGGGCCTGGAACCTGACGGTGATCTTCCTTTCCATGTGGAATTACCTGCGGGGCAGCAGAGAGGACATCATGTCCTTTTTCCCCGTCTTTCCGGAAGTCCACTCCGGCGGCATCGTCCAGCCCTTTGCCGACAACCCTCTGGATGGGGAACCGGTGTCGGAGACAGTCTATCTCCACCTGATCAACAGTGCCAACCGGTATCTTTATATCAACACCCCCTATCTGATCATCGACAACGAAACGGTCACCGCTTTGACGGCGGCGGCCAAACGGGGCGTGGATGTGCGCATCATCACCCCCCATATTCCGGACAAATGGTATGTCCACGCCGTCACCCGGGCCAACTATACCACGCTGCTCCAGGCCGGGGTGAGGATCTATGAATACACCCCCGGTTTCAACCACGCCAAAACCATTGTGGTGGACGACCGGTGGTGTGTGGTGGGCACCATCAACATGGATTACCGCAGCCTGTATCTCCACTTTGAATGCGGTGTGCTTCTCTACGGCACCGATACGGTGGAAGATGTGCGGGATGATTTTACCAAGACTCTGCGCCGGTGCCAGATCATCTCTCTGGCCGACTGCCGCCGGGCGCCCTGGTATATCAAGACGGGCCGGGCTCTTCTGCGGATGTTCGCCCCGCTGATGTGATAATTTTACCTTGCTGACCGAGG
>JAHZHY010000064.1 GCA_019420045.1 Clostridiales bacterium | reverse complement strand
CCTGAACGGTGTGAATCTGGAGATCGCAGACGGGGAATTTGCCTTTATTGTGGGCCCTTCGGGCTCGGGCAAATCCACCATGATGAAGCTGCTCATCGGGGAGATCCGTCCCACCAGCGGCAAGGTGTATGTAAATGATTTCGACCTGACCACCATCAAGAACAGGCAGCTGCCCTATATGCGCCGGACGGTGGGCGTGGTTTTTCAGGATTTTCGCCTGATTGATAAAAAAACAGTGTTTGAAAATGTGGCTTTTGTGATGCGGGCCGTGGGCACACCTCCCCGGATCATCAAAAAGCGGGTACCCTATGTGCTGGACCTGGTGGGGGTGCTCCACAAGGCCCGGCGCCATCCCGATGAGCTGTCCGGCGGCGAGCAGCAGAGAGTGGCCATCGCCCGGGCGCTGGTGAATAACCCCAGTGTTATCATCGCCGATGAGCCCACAGGTAACCTGGACCCGGCCCGTTCCCTGGAGCTTATGACCCTCCTGGGCAAGATCAACGCTTTGGGTACCACTGTGCTGGTTGTCACCCACGAAAAAGAGCTGGTCAATCAGTTCGGCAAGCGGGTTATCAGCATTGACAGAGGTCAGGTGGTGGGCGACCACACCGGTGGTTATTACGACGATTTGGAGAAAAGCGGGTATCAAATTGATGAAGCGTTTTAATCTGAGATATTATCTGAAAGAGGGCATCAGCAATTTCTTTTCCCATCGGCTGATGTCGGTGGCAGCCATCACGGTCATTGCCGCCTGCCTGCTCATCACCTCCAGTTTCAGCCTGGTGGCCTATAATCTGGGAATTCAGGTGGCCGATCTGGAGACCCAGAGCGAGATCATGCTGTGGGTGGATGAGACCTATACACGACAGCAGGCTCAGGCGCTGGAGCAGGAGATCAACAAAGTGGACAATGTGGAGCAGGTTGAATTTATCCCCAAAGAACAATCGCTGGAAGATTACAAAGAGCAGATGGGAGACGACGCCTACATACTGGAAGGATTGGAAAATGACAACCCCCTGCGGGATGGTTACCGGATCGTTATGAAGGATGTATCCCTCCACCAGGAGACGGTGGATGCCCTGGAAAAGATCGACGGCATCGCCAGCACCACCAGCAAAAAGGAATTTTCCGATAAACTGGTGAAAATGCGCAGCGTGGTCAACGCCATCAGCTATACGCTGATCGCCATGCTGGGAGCGGTGTCTATCTTCATCATTTCCAACACCGTTAAGCTGGCTATGTTTGCCCGGCGGGAGGAGATCGCCATCATGCGTATGGTGGGCGCTACCAATCACTTTATCCGCTCCCCCTTTATTGTGGAAGGCCTGGTGCTGGGAGAGATCGCGGCCCTGGTGGCCTTTGGTTTGGAATGGCTGATCTATGACTATATCGCGGAAGGCGTGGTGGGCAGCACCGGCCTGATGGAAATGGTGGCATTTCCCCAGTTTGCCCTGCCTTTGCTGCTGCTGATGCTGGCGGCGGGGCTGGTGCTGGGCTCTGGGGGCAGCGTGCTCACCATCCGCAAGTTCCTGAAAGTGTAACGGACCAGAAAGGAAGGATAGGAAGATGAAACGAGCCAAGAAAAAAACAATCACCCGGGTGGTGGCCGGTGCCATTGCCGGACTTCTGGCCGGGCTGATGCTCTTTGGCCTTGTGGCCGATCTGTTTTTCCGTGTCAGCGCTTCGGCAGCTTCTCAGAGCGATGTGGATGCGTTGAAAGACAAGCTGAAGGATCAGGCGGCGGAAAAGAAGGAGCTGCAGGCTGAACTGGACAGCATCGACAGTGAAAAAGCCACCGTGAAGGAGCAGATCGAAGCGCTGGACGCCCAGATCAACAGCACGGAAGAGCAGATCGAACTGCAAAACGACCTGATCGACAGTCTGGAAGAGATGATCGCTCAGAAAGAAGAAGAGCTGGCCGAGGCTCAGAAGAAGGAAGAAGAACAGTACGAAAAGTTCAAGACTCGTGTGCGGGTGATGTATGAGCAGGGAGAGACCAGCTATCTGGAAGTGCTGCTCTCTGCCGATGATCTTTCGGATTTCCTGTCCAAATATGAAATTGTCAGCCAGATCGCCGAATACGATAAAAACCTCTTTGAAGAGCTGAAGGCTCTGAAAGAGGAGATCGCCCAGACCAAGGCCGAACTGGAAGAGGACCGTCAGCAGGCGGAAAATGCCCGCAAAGAGCTGGAAGTGTCCAAGAGCGAGCTGGATACTCAGCTGGCTGACCGTTCCCAGGCCATGAAGGAGCTGGAGAGTGCTGCAGAAGAAGTGAAGGCCTCCTTTGCAGAGATTGAGGCTGAGGAAAATTCCATCAACGCCCAGATCGATAAGATCGTCAAGGAGATGGAAGCGGAAGCCGAGCGGAAACGCCAGGAAGAAGCAGCAAAGGCCCAGCAATCGGGGTCTGGTTCCGGCTCCACTTCTTCCGGCACCACCCAGGTGGGCGGCTACACCCATCCCCTGCCCTCGGGCTACCGGTATGTCACCAGCAGATTTGGATACCGGAACCATCCGGTGACCGGGCAATATAAGCTTCACACCGGTGTGGATATCTCCGCCCCCAACGGCACACCCATTTACGCTGCAAAGCCGGGCACTGTCATCATCGCCGGATACAGCAGCGCCTGGGGCAATTATGTGGTTATCAACCATGGCAATGGCGTCACCACCCTTTATGCCCATATGAGCAAGATCCTCACCACCAAGGGAGCCACTGTCAGCGCCGGTCAGCAGATCGGCAAGGTGGGTTCCACTGGTTATTCCACCGGCAACCATCTGCACTTTGAGGTGCGTCAGAATGGCAGTTACCAGGATGCCGGCCGGATTCTGGGTCTGTATTAAGCAACAAATCATCGCAAGGAGAGCCCCTGTTCATGAAGAAAAGATTTACCCTGGGTTCCACCCTGATGCTGCTGATGCTGGCGGTGGTGACCACCTTCAATATCACCTTTTATGTGGCTTCGGAGTATTATAACGCCCGCTTGGGCAACTTTGAGGAGATGGAAGGGGAATACCAGCAGCTGAAAGAGGTCTCCCAGCTGGTAGATAAATATTTTGTGGGAGAATATGACAAACAGGATATGATGGATCAGGCCCTGAAGGGTTATATCCAGGGCACCGGGGATCAGTGGTCCTCCTACCTCACCGAAGAAGAATACAAAGCGGTGATGGAAAAGCGGGAAGGGGTGTATGCCGGCGTGGGCATCACCATTTCCACCGCTACGGACGGCAGTTATTATGTAATCACTGCCGTCACCGAGGATTCCCCTGCCCAGAAGGCCGGTATCCAGCCTCTGGATCTGCTGGTGGCCGTGGATGGGGAGAGCGCTGCTGAAATGTCCTTTGACGATCTGAGCGATCGGGTCAAAGGAGAGCCGGGCAGCGAAGTCACCCTCACTATCCTGCGGGAAGGGGTACAGCAGAAATACACCCTCCAGCGGGAAGAGGTGCAGACCCCTGGGGTCAAAGCCCAGATGCTGGAAGGAAACATCGGCCTGATACGCATTGAGTCCTTCTCCAAGAATGTGGACCAGGAGTTTTCCCAGAAGCTCCAGCAGCTGCTGGACGACGGGGCTCAGGCTCTGGTGTTTGATGTGCGTT
Organism: Clostridiales bacterium; assembly: GCA_019420045.1. Classification (GTDB taxonomy): domain Bacteria; phylum Bacillota; class Clostridia; order Oscillospirales; family Butyricicoccaceae; genus Pseudobutyricicoccus. Next base: position 908 of record JAHZHY010000064.1, on the reverse strand, counting down.
TCAATCCTGGCGGATTTGTGGATGTGCTGGTGAATATGCTGGATGAACTTCTGCCCAAGGGCACGGTCATCAGCATCACCGACAAGGCCGGAGAGAGCACCACCTATTCTTCCGATGAAGAGTGCGTCAAGCTGCCCATGGCTGTGCTGTGCAATGAATACTCCATCAGTGCTGCGGAGTTCTTTGCCGCCAGCTTGCAGGAATATGGCGCGGCCACTGTGGTGGGCGAGCATACCCTGGGCAAGGGCTATGCCCAGACCATGATCCCCCTCACCGGCGGCGGAGCTCTCAATCTGTCCACCAGCCGGTATTACACCGCCAAGGGTGTCAGCCTGGCCGGTGTGGGCATCACACCGGATGTGGAGTCCTCTCTCAGCGAGGACAAGCTCAACCGGTTCTACACCCTCCAGCCGGAAGAGGACGACCAGCTGCAAAAAGCTCTGGAAGTGCTGGAGCAGCAGATGAGCGAAAATTAAATGAAGTGACAAAGACGGGCGGCCTTTCATGGTCGCCCGTTTTGCTGCGCCGGACATAGCAGCCCCTCCCGGAACATAAATATAATGAAAAAAGGGGAGGGCACTGGATATGATTGCATATTTTGAAACGGTGGAGGGAGAAAAGAAGCGGGGCCTTTTTTGGAAAAAACACCTGGAAACAGAATTGCAGCCGGTGGGAAGGGCATCCTTCCTGACGGTCCGCTTGCCGGTGCCCTCCGGCATGGGAGAGCGGAAAGTGGAAAAACGGGTGGAATGGGCCATGGAACAGATGAAGAAAAGAGGGGTTCACCGTCTGGCCACAGGGGAGAAGTGGCGGGACAAGGCGCTGGAAATGGGGATGCTGACGGTGGAAGAAGGGACGGCCTGGCGGCAGGGGGCCGGACTGGGGGCACTGTGGGCCCTTCACAGCCG
>JAHZHY010000063.1 GCA_019420045.1 Clostridiales bacterium | reverse complement strand
AGCAGCACGGCGTCGGCTCCGGCGGCGCAGATGCCTGCGGCCAGGGCACATTCCAGGGCCTCCCCGGAGATCCGGGTGTCCCGGCCGATATAGATCTTGGCTTTGTGGGAAAGCTCCTTTGTCAGCACACTGGCGGCGGCAAACCCGGCCTTGAAGGCCAGGGTGCAGGTCAGTTCCTCATTGGCTACCCCACGGATGCCGTCTGTTCCAAAATATTTACCCATTTTCTTTCTTATCCCTTCTTGCCCCTTTACAGCGTCAGCTCCTGCTGGCCGAGAAAGGGGATATTCAAATGATCGTAGGCTTTTTTGGTGACGCAGCGCCCTCTGGGCGTGCGGGTGAGAAAGCCGATCTGCATCAGATAGGGCTCCTGCACATCTTCCAATGTCACGGCCTCTTCCCCGATGGTGGCCGCCAGGGTTTCCAGACCCACCGGGCCGCCCCGGAAATTATAGATGATGCTTTCCAGCATCCGCCGGTCGGTCATGTCCAGCCCCAGCTTGTCGATCTCCAAAGCGCTGAGGGCCAGGTCGGCCATCTCTCTTGTGATGGCGCCGCCCCCCTTCACCTGGGCAAAGTCCCGCACCCGCTTTAAAATCCGGTTTGCGATACGGGGCGTGCCCCGGCTGCGCATGGCCACTTCCAGGGCCCCTTCCGGCTCGATGTCGATGCCCAATATCCCGGCGCTGCGGGTGACGATCTGTTGCAGTTCCCCGGCGGAGTACATTTCCAGCCGGAGCATCACCCCGAACCGGTCCCGCAAGGGCGAGGTCAGCTGTCCCGCCCGGGTGGTGGCTCCGATCAAGGTGAACTTGGGCAGGTCCAGCCGGATGGACCGGGCGGCAGGGCCTTTGCCGATGATGATATCCAGGGCGTAGTCCTCCATGGCGGGATAGAGCACCTCTTCCACGCTGCGGTTTAAGCGATGGATCTCATCGATAAAAAGCACATCGTTTTCATTGAGGTTGGTCAAAAGCGCCGCCAGGTCCCCTGCCTTTTCGATGGCCGGGCCCGAGGTGATGCGGATATTGACCCCCATTTCGTTTGCAATGATGCCGGCCAGGGTGGTTTTGCCCAAGCCCGGCGGGCCATAGAGCAGCACATGGTCCAAAGGTTCCCCCCGCTGCCGGGCGGCTTCGATGAACACCGACAGATTGTCCTTGGCCTTGCTCTGGCCGATGTATTCATTCAGCTTCCGGGGGCGCAGGGAGTTTTCCCCTTCGTCCTCCTTTGTCAAGCTGCTGGTGACGATCCGTTCTTCTTCCAGATCCTTTTCAAATTCGATTGCCACTGTGATCCCCCATTACCGCATGAGCTCTTTCAGGCACTGGCGCACCAGCTCCTCCACCGGCAGGCTTTCGTCCAGGCCCCCCAGGGCCTCGGCGGCTTCGGCCCGGCCATAGCCCAGCACCGTGAGGGCGGCCAGAGCTTCCCCGGCAGAGCCCATATTGACTTCCGGCTGGGGCAGTTCCACCCCGGATGTGCCGGAGACAGACAGCTGGCTTTTTGCCAGTTTGTCTTTCAGCTCCAGGATGATCCGCTGGGCCAGCTTTTTCCCCACGCCGGGGGCTTTGGTCAGGGCCTTTTCGTCCTCGGAAATGACGCACAGGGCCAGTTTTTCCGGGGTGACCACCGACAGAATGGCAAGGGCCGCCTTGGGCCCCACCCCGGAGATGGAAGTGAGCATCTTATAGCAGGAAAGCTCCTCCTCGGTGGCAAAGCCATACAGCTCCATGGCGTCCTCCCGCACATGGAGATAGGTGTAAAACAGGGCTTCCTCCCCCTTTTTCACCGACGAGGCCGAGAAAAAGGAGGTGTTGATGCTATACCCCACCCCGCCGTTGTCCAGCACCACACGGTTTGGGTCCACATGAAAAACCGTTCCTTTGATATGATGAAACATCCTTATGTACTCCTGTTTTGAAACA
>JAHZHY010000062.1 GCA_019420045.1 Clostridiales bacterium | reverse complement strand
CGTTCGTGCCGCTGCCGCCTGCATTGATGGAAAAAGCCGATCTGATCACCGAAATGAAGGAAGTTCGCCACTATTACACGGAGCAAGGTGTTTTGGCCCGGGACGGTATCGAACGATAAAAGCACACCCTCCCACCTCTTTTGGCATACAATGCCTTTGGAGGGATGGGAATGAATTGTTACCCTACTGAAAATATGCCCCGCCGCTGCCGCTGTGTTACTACCTGCTGTTTCCAAGGTCCCACTGGACCTATGGGCCCTATGGGACCTACCGGAGCCACAGGTGCCACAGGAGCTGCCGGGGCCACTGGCCCAACAGGGCCAACCGGGCCTACTGGTCCTATGGGAGCCATGGGCCCTGCCGGAGCTACTGGACTTACTGGACCCACTGGTCTCACCGGTGCTATGGGGCCAACTGGTCCCACTGGACCTAGCGGACCTACCGGACCTACTGGACCCACTGGTCTCACCGGTGCTACCGGGCCCACTGGTCTCACTGGTCCCACTGGACCTATGGGCCCTATGGGACCTACCGGAGCCACAGGTGCCACAGGAGCTGCCGGGGCCACTGGCCCAACCGGGCCCACTGGACCTAGCGGACCTACCGGCCCCACCGGAGCGGTTTATTAAGGAAAGTCAACTATCTGTAAAAATGCGGTTTCTTGTCAAACCGCCTCGCTATGGGTATTAAGTTCGATAAACGCTCTGATCCGGCGCAGCTCGTCGGCAAACCGAAACACAATGCTGATACTTCCACCCTCATAGACCTTGATATGGTCCACCAACTCGATCAGAACATCCCGCGTCAGCTTTTCGATGTTCTGATACTGTCGGAAGGTTGCCAGGAAGGGATTTTCCGTATCAATGCCGTTTTCCAGCTCCCTTTGTTCTTCTCTGAGCCGTTCCAGGACTTGGTTCAATGCCTCGGCCTGCTGCTCATAGTCCTCTTTCATGTGCCGGTAATCAGAGTGCGTGATCTCGCCGTCCTTCCAGTCCTGATAGATTGCCTGCTTATACCGGACGATCTTGGCAAGCTCCCGTTCCTTCTGTTCGATGGCATCATGCAGCTTTTTTGACTGGCTCTTGACCAGGGGAGCTTTGCCCAACTGCTCAATGGTCTTGGAGAAGTCTACGGCCAAATAGACCTGCTGCTGGATCGCATAGAGGACGGCGGCCTCCAACTGGATATGTTTGATCGTGTGTTTGGTACAGGCGCTCTTGGATTGATCTTTATAAGTACGGCAGTAATAATACACCGCATTGCCCACTTTGCTGCGCGACATCGCACGCCCGCAATCGGCGCATTTCAGAAAGCCGCTGAACAGGTATAACTTCTTCTGCTGGGGGCCTGTGCGGGTGTCCCGCATAAGGAGCTGCTGAACCTTGTTAAAGGTTTCCCGGTCAATGATGGCCTCATGGGTATTCTCCACAATGTACCATTCATCCTGGGGAACGACCTCCTGCACATGGACCTTGTAGCTTTTCATGCGGTAGCGGCCCTGCACCATGTCACCACAGTACATCCGGTTTTTCAGAATACCGCCCACCGTCATGGCGCACCACAAAGGGTGCTTGCCGGGGTCCAAACTTGGATTTTGATATTTCAGTCCAAGGCGTTCTCGTTTATACGCTGCGGGACAAAGGACGCCGTGATCATTCAGATAATGGACAATAGCATTTTTGCTCATGCCGTCCAGGAACATCTGGAAGATGTCACGGACAACGCCAGCGGCCTCTTCATCCACCACAAGAGCATTTTTATTCGTCGGATCTTTCAAATAGCCGTATGCGGCAAAGGAACCGATGTGCTCCCCGTTGCGACGCTTCATATCAAATACTTCCCTTACCTTATCAGAAGTTTCTGCACAATGGTTTTCATTGAGAACTCCCTGAATGGGTACGGCGATGCTCCGCATATTCTGAGGTTCTTTATAGCTGTCCAGGGGCTGGTGGAACAGGGAGATAAAACGGACATTATACCGCGGAAACCAATCATCCAGATAGTAACCCTGATCGCTGTAATTGCGAAAGGAACGGGCAAGGTCTTTTACAATGACGCAGTTCACCCGGCCCCGCTTAATATCAGCCAGCATCCGCTGGAAGTCATCCCGCTCATCATCTGTCGTTCCGGAAATGCCATCGTCCACATATTCGTCCACGATAATGTACTCGTCGCCATCGTTGAACCCGGCAATATGGTCCTCGATGATCGCCCGCTGGTTGGTGACGCTTTCGGACTCGTCCAAGCACCGAGCGTCCTCTTTGGAAAGACGGATGTAAATTCCAATTCTCCATACTCTGTGTTTTGCTTTCACAACAGTTTGGGTCATAGCCCGGCTTTTCCGTGCCATATTAGCCTCCTTCCCTATCACATTACACCTATATTATACTGCTTTCCACTGGCATCATCAAAAAATAGGAAAAGCAACTCAAAGGTAAGCGATAGGATCAAAGGCCACTCTTTTTTCGCTGAAGAAAGGAAAAGAGCACATCTTGCAGAGACGGCCCATGTTCTGCAAACTCCAACTTGACACCGAGCTCTCCCACACGGAAGCAATAAGGGTTTCCGATTGGATCGAAAAGATAGGCCGCCCGGGATTTCTGTGGGACCTGGAGATCAAAATGCAAATTGCTGGCATCGACCAGTTCCTCTTTGCTGACCTTTTGAATATCTACGCTTGCCAATTCTGTGAGATCAATCTGTTTTTGCATAGATCATGTACCCCCTTTCTCCCAGATGTATGCATGGAATGGTTTGCTTTATGCGGTAATCCATATCCCCCAGAAAGAGATCGTGGCCTTGTAGATTATCAAAAGACAAAATCCGGTGTTGTTTTCGTCTTTGCGGCCTTCCATCTGCACCGTTTTCTCAGAGCAACCATTCTGTCCAAAACACTTATGATCAATCAAAAGCAAACAGGCGGCTGCTAGCCACAGCCACACAGGTTTTCGCCTCGCCCCATTCCTATGGGTGCGCCGGACAATGCTTTGGGGACGTTCTATCCGGGAGTATCTTTGAAAGCACCAAAGGTCTTGGCCCACAAATTGCCGGTTTGTTTCAGGGACCACTTTTTCCGCTCACTTTTTCAAGGTCATGGCGCGCTTCCCCATGGCTCACTCTGGTGCAAAAGTCCTGTTTGCCCTATTCTGCGCCGTTGGCGCTTTTCTTTGTCAATGTGCCGAGCCAGGTCATACTGGCTCATATAAACCCTGGAACCTATTTTCCAGGGTTTATATGAACAACTACGCAATCCGCAAAACGACGGTCTGGCCCTTACTTTACCGGAATGACCCGAAAGTGAAGGATCCGGGTGATCAGCTTGATCTCCATCCTTTTGCACATCTCTTCATCCACACAAATGTGGGGCATGCCATATTCGTCGTAAAATTTTCTGGTGGCCAGCGTCCGGATGTAACCGGCGTAATGCCTTAAGATCTGATCAATCGCTTCGATATCTCCGCTGGCCGCTTGCTCCACAAGAGAAAAAGGAATCAAATTGCCCTTTGCCTGTTTTTTACCCATCCTGTTTCGTCTCCAATCGTTTTTTCAGTTCGCACAGCGTGCTGGTCCGCCTGCGCTGCACCGTTCGTCTCACCATAGCCAGCTTTTCTCCGATCTCTCTGTCGTTCATGTCCAAAAAGTAAGCCAGCAGAATAATGTCTCTTTTCTCTTCGGGCAACTGAGAAAGAGCATCGGCCAGGCGTTCATCCTGGACAGACACACGATACCGGCCTACTTCAAAACAGATCACATCGGACGGATACCGATCTTCCGTGCTAAATCCCTGAAGCTGCTTTTCGGAGAGCTGAGAAAGGGCTACTTCTCTTTCTGCTCTGCGTGCATATTGCATCTTGAGATTGCGGCTTTCCTCCCGCAGCACTTTTCGGCAGAAGCTGTCAAATTGATGGCGTATGGTTTCCATTTGGGAAATCGAGAGCATTTGTCATCTTCACCTCCTCTCCCAGGCCGAGAGGCCGGTTTTTTCTTTTCATTCTCTATCCCAATGGCAAAGGGCGGTTTTGGTCAATTTTCCTCAAATTTCCTGAAAGAAGACAAAAAAATTTCCCCGGCAAGCAAAGGTTCACCGGGGAAAATCATTTTTAGAAAAATAAAAAAAATAACATGGTTATTCAATTTTTGTGGTATTATACCTATATTATGTTGTTTTTTGTTAGCATTATTAAAAAATGAATAAAACACCCTGAAAATAATCAATATGAGCAGCAATTACTTTTTTCCCCTGGGTGTTTCCAATCGCATTGAGAAGATAGGGTGCCCGAAATTTCTGTGAGATCTGGACATTAAAACACAAACTGTTGGCATCCACCCGTTCTTCTTTGCTGGTTTTTTGAACATTCACACTACCAGTATCCTATGCAAAAGTATATAAGACTATCGTTTCTTTCCGGTCGGCTACCCTGTACCTTTTCAAATGCTGATATCCATGAGTCTTACGACAGCAGCTTATTGCTGCATCATTTTCCAGCCAACACACTCAACAAAGCGGCATATGGCTGCTATGCCCAGACCATACATTCGGTTTTCTCTCATCTGATTCATCGGCAAAAATCACTTTTGGTCAGCCGTTTCAATTTTTTAACACTCTATAATAATAATCCCCCGGCGGAGCCGGGGGTTTTTCATAGACGGGTAAAACCCTTTG
>JAHZHY010000061.1 GCA_019420045.1 Clostridiales bacterium | reverse complement strand
GCCACTTCATTGCGCAGGGTCTGCAAGTCATAGCGGCGCACATCCACGCCGCCCACGGCCACCGAGCCTTCGCTCACATCGTAAAGACGAGGGATCAGCTGCACCAGGCTGGATTTGGAAGAGCCGGTGCCGCCGATGATTCCCAGGGTCTCCCCCGGTTCCACCGTCAGATCCACATCCCGCAGCACCGGCTTGCCGCCGGCGGAATACCGCAGGGTCACATGGGAAAACTGGATGGAGCCGTCTTTGACAGATGTCACCGGGTGTTCCGGGTTTTCCAGGTCGGGCTCTTCGGTGAGCACCTGGGCAATACGGTCGGCGGAGGCCCGGGCCATGGTGATCATGACAAAAACCATGGAGATCATCATCAGGCTCATGAGAATGTTCATCACATAGGTAAACAGGCTCATCAGCTGACCGGTGGTCAGATCGTTCACCACGATCATCTTGGCGCCCAGCCAGCACAGAAGCAGGATGCAGCCATAGACGGTCAGCTGCATCACCGGGGCGTTGAGCACCAGCACCCGCTCGGCCCGGACAAACAGCCGGTACACATTCTGGCAGGCCTGTTCAAATTTGCTGATTTCATGGCCTTCCCGCACATAGGACTTGACCACCCGGATGGCGCCCACATTTTCCTGGACGCTGGCATTGAGGGCGTCGTATTTGCGGAAGACCTGAAGAAAGACCGGATGGGAGTTTTTTGTGATGAGCACCAGGCAGAAGCCCAGGAAGATGATGGCTGCCACAAAGATCAGAGACAATCTGGCGTTGATGGAAAAGGCCATCACCAAAGCGCACAGGAGCATGGTGGGAGCTCTGGTGCACATACGCAGGATCATCTGAAAGGCGTTTTGCACATTGGTCACATCGGTGGTCATACGGGTGACTAGACCGGCAGTGGAATATTTGTCCAGGTTGGAAAAGGCGAAGCGCTGGATATTTGCAAACATTCCCCGGCGCAGGTTGCGGGCAAAGCCGCTGCTGGCTTTGGCGGCCAGGCGTCCGGCGCAGGCGCCGAAAAACAGGGAGAGCATCGCCATGAGCACCATCAGCAGACCGGTGCGGTACACATAGGCCATGTTCCCCTTCTCCACCCCGTTGTCGATGATGGCGGCCATCATCAGAGGGATGAGCACCTCCATCACCACTTCCAACACCACAAAGATGGGCGTGAGGATGGAGACCCGTTTGAATTCCCGCAGATGGGAAAGCAGTGTTTTGAGCATAGGGACCTCCTTAAAATTGAAAAATATAGCAAATTGTTATGGAGCTGACAGTAAGCATCCTAACTATATAGGCGGGAGAAACGCCGCCCGAGGCGGCGTTAGACGGTAAAACAATTCCGTGGAAAGAAAGAGCCTTTTGCCCTTCTCTGAATCAATCCGCAAAAAGCCGCGACCTGTGCGTGGATTTTTGCACCGATCAAGGGGCCAGTGTGGCCGAATGGCTGCACGCAGACCCTTGCAAAACTCGAAAAAGTGGACTTGCCACTTTTTCGATACGCAAACGCCGCCCAAGGCGGCGTAGGTTGATTGATTCGATCGGTTTATTTCTTTTCCAGGTGGTGGCGAAGCTTGTCGGTGATGACGAAAAACTCCTCCAGCTCTGTCGGTGTGAGGCAACTGTACAGATCGTTTTCGCTTTGGATGATCCGTTCTTCAATGCGCTCATGGATGGCCAGAGCCTTGGGAGTGAGCACCAGTTTTTTCAGCCTTCCATCCCGGGCTACTGGGCGGCGTTCCAAAAGCCCCTTTTTCTCCAAAAGCTGCAAAATGCCTGTGGCCGTGGAGCGGCGGATCTGAAACTCCTCTTCGATATCCCGCTGAAAAACATCCTGATCCTGGTGATGACCCAAATAGCCCACAATGCGTCCCTGCATACCGGTGAGGGGCTCGATGCCAATTTCGGACATGGATTGATCCACTTGTCGTTTGAGCAAATTGGAGAGGGACTTGATCCGGGCGCCAATCATGCGTTCCAGCTTCAATCGTCATCCTTCTTTCTGAAACTAATTAGGACACTAACTAATAGTATAGTCAAAGCATCTTGTCCCGTCAAGAGGGGAAGAAAACTTTTGTCTGAAAAGGCATCAGAGCCTTGGGTGCAGAGAAAAAGCCAAGAGGGATTTCTTCCCGTCTTTGCCTGTATAACTGCCTAGGGATTCCATACACTATTCCCAGTATCTGAAATAAAAGGAGAAATTGGCATATGAAAGCTACCGGTATCGTCCGGCGTATTGACGATCTGGGGCGGGTGGTGATTCCCAAGGAGATCCGGCGCACTTTGCGCATCCGGGAGGGAGACCCGCTGGAGATCTTTACCGAAAAGGACGGCAGCGTGATTTTTAAAAAATATTCCATGATGGATGATCAGGGAGAATTTGCCCAGCAGATATGCGATGCTATTTTCCGCGCTCTGGGATGTACCGCTGTAGTCACCGATCGGGATTCGGTGGTGGCCGCGGCAGGCCCTTGCCGCAAAGAGGTGCAGGAAGGTAGGCTCTCCCCGGAGCTGTGTCAGGTGATGGAGGAGCGGCAGGTGTATCGGGCCGGCGCAGGAAAACTCCTTCCCCTGTGTCGGGGGGAGACGCCCTTGTTTGTCACTTCCGCCGCCCCTATTCTGACGGGTGGGGATCTGCTGGGAGCTGTGGCCTGCCTGGGAGAGAGCAAGACCGCTTCCGACAGCGAAAGCAAGCTCTGTCAGGCCATGGCCGCCTTTTTGGGCCGGCATATGGAACACTGAAATAAATAGAACTCTTTAGAAAAAGCTGAAAAAGTGGCAAAGCCACTTTTTCGATACGCTTAGCCCCGGCGGGAAATTCCGCCGGGGCTTTTGCTTTTAGGAAAGGGCCGGGGCAAAAGCAAGCTCCCGGTCCTCTGCCTTTTCCAGCAGTACTTCACCGTCGCGCAGGGTAAAGAGCACATGCTCCCCTTTTTTCACATGGCCTTCCAGCAGTTCCATAGCGGCCAGGTCCTCGATCTGGGACTGTATGGCCCGCCGCAGCGGCCGTGCGCCATAATCCGGGTCAAAGCCACTTTCGGCCAGATGGTCCAGCAGAGCATCGTCATAGGAAGCCTCCAGACCGGCTTGCCGGAGCCGCTCCACCACCTGATCCATCAGGCGGGCGGCAATCTGGCGGATCTCCTCTTTTTGCAACCGGGTAAAGACGATGGTGTCGTCAATGCGGTTGAGGAATTCCGGCCGGAAGGCCTTTTTCAGCTGGGCCAGCAGCTCTTTTTTCATCTGCCGGTCTTCCTCTTCCCCTTGTGCGCCTCCAAAGCCCAGGGGGCGCTTGTTTTGCAGCTGGCTGGCCCCCACATTGGAGGTCATGATGATAATGGTGTTTTTAAAGTCCACCCGGCGGCCCTGGGAATCGGTGAGGATGCCGTCGTCCAGCACCTGCAAAAGCAGGTTGAACACATCGGGATGGGCCTTTTCGATCTCGTCAAACAGCAGCACACAGTAAGGTTTGCGCCGCACTTTTTCGGTGAGCTGCCCCGCCTCTTCATAGCCCACATATCCCGGCGGCGAGCCCACCAGCTTGGAGACGCTGTGGCGCTCCATGTATTCGCTCATGTCCAGGCGGATCAGGGATTTTTCCTCCCCGAACACCCCTTGGGCCAACGCCTTGGCCAGTTCGGTTTTTCCCACGCCGGTGGGGCCCAGGAAGAGAAAACTGCCCACGGGACGGTTGGGGTCTTTCAGTCCCACCCGTCCCCGGCGAATGGCTTTGGCCACGGCCCGCACGGCCTCCTCCTGCCCTACCACCCGGCGGTGGAGCTCCTCTTCCAGATGGGCCAGGCGCACGGCTTCGTCCTCGGTCATCTGAGCCACCGGGATGCCGGTGAGCAAGGCGGCCACCTGGGCGATGTCCTCCAGACCGATGGCCCCGGAGATCCGGCCCCGGGAAAGAGCCCATTGTTCTTTCTGCTCTTCCAGATGAGCTTTTTGCTGTTTTTCCTCATCCCGCAAAGCGGCGGCCCGCTCAAAGTCCTGGGTGCGCACCGCTTCCTCCTTCTCCTTTTCGGTTTGGGCGATGGTATCTTCCAGAGCCTTGAGGGAGGGCGGCGGGGTCATGTTTTTCAGTCTGGCCCGGGAAGCTGCTTCGTCCAATAGATCCAGGGCTTTGTCCGGCAGATACCGGTCGGGGATATACCGGGCGCTGATCTCCACCGCCCCCCGGATGGCCTCGTCGGTGATCTTGATTTTGTGATGGGCTTCGTATTTGTCCCGCAGACCCAGCAGGATCTTTTGGGTGTCCTCCTGGGAGGGCTCTTCCACCGTCACAGGCTGGAAGCGGCGCTCCAAAGCGGCATCTTTTTCGATGTGCTTCCGGTATTCCTGGGTGGTGGTGGCGCCGATCACCTGGAGTTCGCCCCGGGACAGTGCGGGTTTTAAGATATTGGCGGCGTCCACCGCCCCTTCGGCGGCTCCGGCCCCCACAATCATGTGCAGCTCATCAATAAAGAGAATGATATTCCCGGCTTTCTTTACTTCCTGGAGGGCGTTTTTCAGCCGTTCTTCAAATTCACCCCGGTATTTGGCTCCGGCCACCATAGCGCTGAGGTCCAGGGTAATCAGCCGCTTGCCGCTGAGGGTCTCGGGCACATCCCCCTGCACGATCTTTTGGGCCAGGCCTTCGGCAATGGCAGTTTTGCCCACCCCCGGCTCTCCCATGAGACAGGGGTTGTTTTTCTGTCGCCGGGAGAGGATCTGCATCACCCGCTGGATCTCCTCTTCCCGGCCGATTACCGGGTCCAGTTTTCCCTCCCGGGCACGGGCGGTCAGATCTATGCCGAATTGGCCCAGGGCCTTGAGTGTGTTTTTCTCTCCGTTTTTTCGCCCCTCCCCAGGATTTACAAGGGGGGATTCCTCTCTCCCTCCCTCTTCCAGTGTCCGGTAGATGGCCCGGGTATCAGTGCCCAAAGCCCGGAACAGGCCCATGGCAGCGCTGTCCTTTTCCCGGAGGATAGCCATGAGCAGGTGCTCGGTGCCGATGTACCCCGCCCCTTGTCTGGCTGCTTCTGTGGCGGCCAGTTCCATGATCTCCTTGGCGTGGGGCGTCATGCCCATGGGCTGGACGCCGGGTGTCCCCTTGCCAATGGCCTGGACGATGGCAGCGGTGAGGGCATCCCCTGTCACGCCATAGGAAAGGAGTATTTTGGAAGCCACGCCCCGCTTTTCTCCCAAAAGGCCCAGGAGAATGTGCTCTGAGCCCACATAGTTGTGGCCCAGAGCGCTGGCCGCCTCATAGGAAAGGCGCAGGGCGTTTTGGGCTTTTTCCGTCCATCTGTTGTTTGCCATGTGAAATGGTGACCTCCTTTGTTCAGTCCTCCAAGGGCTTTTGGGAAAGGATGCGGCGGAAGCCGCGGGCTCTGGCCTCCTCTTCCTCCTGTGGGGAAAGGGCCCGGCCGGCTCCCAGTGTCAAAAGAGCCGGATGGATCTCTTCCTCCAGCCGCATCAGCTCTCCGGGAGAAAAGCCGGGCAGGATGTCTTGGGATGCTCCCAACCGCAGCTGGGAGACGGCCAGCTGTCCTTCTTCCCAGTCCATCCGCCGAGCGCAGCGGGCAATGCCCATGGCCCGCCATACCCGGTCTTCCATCACGCCGGGATGCTGACGGCGGAAAGCCTGCCGCCAGGCCATTTCCCGGGATAAGATCCCCTGAGCGGCTTCATTGACCTTGTGAATGATGCTTTTTTCGTCCATACCCAATGTGGTTTGGTTTACAAGACGATAGCTCTCCCTCCGGCCTGGGGTGTTTTCTATTTTGATTCCCACCCGCCGGACCGCAGCCGCCACATTTTTGATCTGGCCGGTGCGGGTGAGCAGGGGCAGATGAAGCACCACAGAAGCCTGCAATCCGGTGCCGATGTGCTGGGGGTCCTGGGTGAGATAGCCCCACTCTTCGTCATAAGAAAAGTCCAGGCTTTCTTCCAGCAGAGTTTCCAGATCCATTGCTTTTTTCAGCAGCGGATTTAGATCCGGGGCTTCTCCCTGGGCCTGGATGGTCAGGTGTTCTTCTCCGTTGACCAGAAGAGCCAGCCCTTTGTCCCGGCCCCAGATCAGGCCGCAGGGGTTTTTCTCTTCCATATCCCGGGAAATCAGCCCTTGAGCCACCAGAGCCTGGCGGCAATCGGGGGAAAGATCCTGTAAAGGCACTAAAACCATCTCTGCGCCCGATGCCCGCTGGGATGCATCCTCGGCCCGATGCAGCAGTCCCAGGGCCTGTGCTTCCTGCAAACGCGGACCGAAGGGCAGGCCATCCACATTGCGCCTCAGGCGCACCTGGGCACCCAAAGCCAGATAGGGGTCATTGAGCCATGTGCGCTGGGTCATATGTTTCCCTCTTTGGGGGTGTTTTCCATCTGATGCAATGTGTCCCGCAAAAGGGCGGCCTTTTCGTATTCTTCCTGCTCCACAGCCTGTTGAAGCTGCTGGCGCAGTCGCAGGATGTTCTGCCGTCCTTCCTGGCTGTGGGGAACTTGCCCCTGGTGATGTGTGTCTCCCTGTATCTTGGAGATCAAGGGGGCAAAAATATCCCGGAAGGTTTCATAACAATGGGCACAGCCCGGCTTTCCGGTGCGGCGGATTTCCTCTTCCCGAATGCCGCAGCGGCAGACCCGGCCGGAAAAAGAGGTCATTTCCGGCGCCGGAGGGAGCAGGTCTTCCAGAGAAGGGGCTTGTTTGCCTTTGCAGGGGATGGCTTCCTCTTCCCTGGCGCAGGCCGGGCACAGCCACAAGCTCACCCACCCGTTTTCAGAAAAGCAGCGAAAGTATCCTTCCCCTTGATTCTTGCCACATTTTTGGCACAGCATACCCATAGCCTCCTTTTTCGTTATTGTGCGGCAGCCAGAGCTGCCAAAGCGGCCCCCAGCATTTCTGCCCGCAGCCGGGGGCGGAGGGGCTGGGGAACGGC
>JAHZHY010000060.1 GCA_019420045.1 Clostridiales bacterium | reverse complement strand
GCCTGCCCTTCACCTTCTCGGTGGATGTGTGGGACGAGGGGGTGACCGACCAGGGAGAAAGCCTGCGCTGCTGGGCCTTCGCCTCCCTCAATGTGGTGCGCCAGAGCATTTCGGAAAACCTGAACCTTGCCGAAAAGAACTTCGAGCTTTCCCAGAACTTCACCTATTTCTATGACCAGCTGGAAAAGAGCTCCAAGTTCCTTGAGAATGTGTGCCGGAATTTCGACAAGCCTCTGCGCAGCCCGGCGATGCTCCAGATGCTCCGCCGGCCCATTATGGACAACGGCCAATGGTTCGTCTTTGCACCTTTGGCGAAAAAGTACGGCGTTGTGCCCAAGTTCGTCATGCCGGACACCCAGTGCTCCCCGGACACCAAGTATGTCACCCGCATTTTGAGCGACAAGCTGCGCTACGCCGCCCACGCTTTGCGCCAGGCCCATGAGGAAGGGGCCGGAGCAGCAACCATCCAGTCCATCAAGGAACAGGAGCTGGCCGGGGTCTATGGCATCCTCTGCCGCTTCCTGGGTCAGCCCCCCGCCGCCTTCGATTTCCCCTACAAAACCAAGGACGGCCAGTTCAAGACGCTGAAAAACATCACTCCCCTGGAGTTTTTCGCCCTGGCCCAGATGGATGTGGAAGAATACATGACCATCATCCACCATCCGGTGGCCCACTGCCCCTACGGCAAGACCTACACCGGCAACCAGGACGGAACAGACGACATGAGCAAAATGCTGAACCTGGACATAGACACCATCAAAAAGCTGGTGATCGCCCAGCTGCAAGGCGGCCAGCAGGTGGTGATGGGGTGCGATGTGGCCAAGCAATCCCACAAACCCTCAGGTTATATGCACGCCCGGCTCTATGATTATGAAAAAGCTTTCGGCACTCCCATGATGCTGAGCAAAACCGACCGCATCCTGTACAAGGGCACCTCGGGCACTCACATCATGGCTTTTGATGGGGTCAGCCTGGATGAAAACCAAAAACCCCTGCGGTGGAAGGTCCACAACAGCTACGGCGACGGTATGGGCATCCACGGCCACTATGTGATGGATGACAGCTGGTTTGACGAATATGTGCTCAGCGTAGTCATCCGCAAAAAGTATGCTCCGGAAGAAATTGTCCGGGCCTACGAACAGAAACCGGAGATCATGGCTCCCGGCGAGCTCTATTGATCCATATAACACAAAGGAGAATCATTATGAAACGGAAGCTTTCCCTTCTGCTGGCTCTGATGATGATGGTCACCCTCTTTGCAGGGTGCAACAAAGCCTTGCAGAACCCAGACGAAAACATGAACAACAACAATGACAACAAGGAACAGGGGCAGACCTCTGACGGCAAGGACACCAATCAATATTTGAATGTGTACCTGTCTGCCGAACCCTCCGTTTTGGATGTGGCCCGTTTTGTGGGCGTTGTGGACCGGAGTATGTTCTTCAATGTTCTGGAGCCTCTGACCCGCATTGAAAACGGCGAAGTGGTGGGCGCCGGCGCCGAAAGCTGGGACATATCCGATGACGGCCTGACCTACACCTTCCATCTGCGGGAAAACTACTGGACCGATGGCCAGAAGGTCACCGCTCAGGACTATATCACCGCCCTGCAGCGCCAGTGCGATCCCAACAACGCCTTCCCCCATGTGAGCGATTACAACACCATTGAAAACTTCGTGGCCATCAGCTCCGGCAAGGCCGATGTTTCCACCCTGGGCGCCTCGGCCCCCGATGAAAACACCCTGGTGCTCAAGCTGAACGCCCCCAATGTGGCCCTGCTGTCCAGCACCGACTTCTTCCCCGATCGGGCCGATATCGCCGAAAAATACGGCGACACCCTGGGCACCGAGGCCAGCAACATGATGTGCTGCGGCCCCTACACCCTGGAGAGCTGGACCCACAACAGCCAGCTGGTCCTGACCAAAAACGACAAATACTGGGATGCCGAAAGCTTTGACATCCAGAAGGTCACCATGCTCATCATCCCCGATTCCAACGCCCAGCTGGCTTCTCTGGAAAACGGCTCCCTGGATTACCTGGGCGTCTCCACTCCGGAATATGTGGAAAAGTTCCAGGCCCGGGACGACATGGACGAGATGATGATCTCCTCCGCCCGTACCTCCATGGTCATCTTCAACTGTGAAGACAGCGTCTTCTCCAACGAAAAGGTCCGTCAGGCCTTCTCTCTGGCCCTGGATCGGGACGCCCTGGCCGAAGTGATTTCCAACGGCACCGCCACCCCCGCTTACAGCCTGGTTCCCCCCGATTGCCAGGTGGGCAACCTGAACTTCCGTGAAAATGTGGAAGAACCCCTCACCGCCCTGGCAAAAGAAGTGGACGATCCCAAGGCCCTGCTCATCGAAGGTATGCAGGAGCTGGGATTGGGCGACGATCCCTCCAAGCTCACCGTGAAGTTTGCCTGGGGCGCCACCACCGCCCAGGCCCGCACCTATTCCGAGCTGTATCAGCAGCTGTGGCAGGAAGCTCTGGGCTGCACCGTG
>JAHZHY010000006.1 GCA_019420045.1 Clostridiales bacterium | reverse complement strand
GCCGCCATGCTGCTGGGTGCAGCCAAACTGCTGAAAGCCCATGAAGAGGAACTCCAGGGCCTTGTGATCCTGATGTTCCAGCCGGGTGAAGAGACCCTGTCCGGCGCCCGCTCCATGATCGAGGACGGCTGCCTGGAAAATCCCAAGCCCGATCACGCTGTGGCCATTCATATCGCCGGTGAGCCCTATCAGACCGGCCAGGTCAAACTGAGCCGGGGCACCATTGCCGCTTCCAGTGACAATTACCGGATCATTCTCCATGGCAAGGGCGGCCACGGCGCTTCTCCCCAAAACAGCATCAACCCCATCTTTGCCGCCGCCAAAATCGTGGAGGCCTTCACCGATATCGGCCGCTACGAAGTGGACCCCCAGCAGCCCACCGTGGTCAACACCTGCTCCATCCATGCAGGCACCACCTATAATATTATCCCCAACGACTGCGAGATCCGGGGTACCGTGCGCACCTTCAACGAAGAAGTGCGGGCCAATCTGCTCAGCCGCATCCAGGAGACGGTGGAAAAGATCTGCTCCCTCTACCGGTGCACCTTTGAGTTCTATAACGACTTCTCCACCCCCAGCAATTACAGCGAGGAAACCTTCTCCGATGAGCTGTATGCCATGCTGAAACGGGATCTGGAAGGGGTGGAAGTGCTGCCTCTGGACAGCAGCCGGATGATGGGCAGCGAGGACTTTGCCTATGTGTCCCAGAAGATCTCCTCCTGTTCTCTCAGCCTGGGGGCCTCCAACCCGGACATTCCCCACTTCCCTGCTCACCATCCCAAAGTGCAGTTTGACGAAAAAGCCTTTGCCTATGGGGCCGCCACCTATGCCCAGGCCGCCCTGTCTTATCTGAAATAACTCAAAAAGGAGAGTGAATCCACATGATGTACAAAGAAGCCAAAGAAATGAATGAACAGCTGCTGGCCTGGCGCCGGCAGATCCATCACCATCCTGAGCTGGGCTGCCGTCTGCCCCAGACCACGGCCCTGGTGAAAAAAGCCCTGGATGACATGGGCATCTCCTGGGAAGAGATCGGCCCCTGCGCCATTGTGGGCGTCATCGGCAAAAAGGAAGGGAAAAAGATCCTGCTCCGGGCCGATATGGACGCCCTGCCCATGGGCGAGGAGACCGGTCTGCCCTTTGCCTCGGAATGTGACGGGGTCATGCACTCCTGCGGCCACGACTGCCACACCTCCATGCTGCTCACCGCTGCTGCTCTGCTGAAAAAGCATGAAGAGGAACTGCAGGGCCAGGTTATTCTTATGTTCCAGCCCGACGAAGAGGGCACCGACGGCACCGGCGCCCGGATGATGGTGGAAAACGGCCTTCTGGACAAATACAAGCCCGATGTGGCTGTGATGGCCCACATGGCCTCCGACATTGTCAAGACCAACCAGATCATGCTGAAAAGCGGACCTTGCAGCGCCTCCAGCGACCGGTTCGTGGTTCATCTCCACGGCAAGGGCGGCCATGGCGCCCGGCCCCATCAGTCCATCAACCCCATCACCTGCGCCATCAAGATCGCTGAGGCCTTCGGGGATATCGGCCGGTATGAAGTGGATGTGCAGGAGCCTACCGCCCTGTCCATCTGCACCTTCCATTCCGGCACAGCCAGCAACATCATCCCCGAGGACTGCGAGTTCACCGGCACCCTGCGCACCTTCAACGATGAAGCCCGCCAGTTCACCCTGGACCGGATGCAGCAGGTGGCTCAGAGCATCGCCGACGCCTACCGCTGTCAGCTGACCTTTGACCGTCCCCGGGGCATTCCTCCCCTCATCAACGATCCGGAGTTCAGCCAGCAGCTGCACACCTGGCTTCAGGAGACCATCGGTCAGGAAGGCGTGGACATTCCTCCCATGTCCTACACCAAGAGCATGGGCAGCGAGGACTTCTCCTTTATCAGCTCCCGGGTTCCCTCCTGCTCCTTCTCTGTGGGCAGCACCAGCCACCAGGAGCAGGTCTATCCCCTGCACCATCCCAAGATCATCTTCGATGAAGACGGTTTGGCCGCCGGCGCCGCCGCCTATGCCCAGGCCGCTTACAGCTATCTGACAAAGTAAATTTTCTCATCCAAAAATTCATGTGCTCTTTGTAAATAGGGTATTTTTACAACAGCCAAAAGCCCTGTCCTCACCAAACCACAGTGGGGACAGGGCTTTTTTGTTTTACACATGAACAACCCTGTTAAAAAAGCAAAATATCGAAATCTTCCCTTCCCATTGTTTTCAATTTGATTTACAAAGCATACAAAACCGCCCCAAAAAACTTGTCGAATATCCTCGTTCCCCTTGACTTGTCGATCAAGGAAAAATATGCTATAATATGTTATAAATTTTAATAAAATATGTACATTCCAATGCTTTTTCGCACCCCATTGACTTTGTAATGTCTCAGGAAAATGATGGATCACAGGAGCTGAAACATGCTCTACCGGCTTTCGGGCCTGATGGGATATGCTGTATATCCCACCTTGTATTCTTCCTCTTTTCACTGGACATGTAAATAAAACCGACAGTATCACAGCAGGAGACCTTACCGCCAGACCACAGTGCACCTCTATATTGATTAAGAGAATTTCTGTACTTTGTGGAAAAGGCTCTGGACAAATGAGATATCCCTTTCTCTTCCATAGCCTCTTTCAGCACCATGAAGATGATCGGTCCTGTGCCCGAAGAGCAGAAGCCTTCCTGGCAAAACCACCTGGCCAGTTCTTTTTCTCTGTCCAAAGCGGCGTCCTACCTGCAACAATTTGTTGCAGCAATCCGATCACACCTTGCTCCTGCAGGAAAGCGTGGTGTTGTAATTTTGAACATACCTGTCGCACTATTGCCTTATCATCGATCTTTCACAACAGAACATACCATTCTTGCCCCAACCAGATGGCAGAGCTGTATCCGCTGGATTTTGCTGCACTGTTTTTTTCCACAAGATGGTCCTTTTTTCGTTTTCCAGTGCCAGCAGCAGGAGGTCTGGAAATGAAAAGAAAGCCTGTTTTCTATTGGATCAGCCTGGTGTTCTGCACTCTGGGCCTACTTGCCAGCAGTGGAATGCTGCTTTGCCAATGGACAGAGCGCCGCACAGCTGAAACCGCCTACCAGTCTCTGACCGAAAGGGTGATCACCTTACCCGAAGCATCAGAAGATATGGGAGAAAACTCTGCACAGACACCGCCGGAAGCGCAATCGCCGGAGTCCTCCCTCCCCCAGGTGGATTTTGATGCTTTGAAGGCCATCAATCCCCATACAGTGGGCTGGTTATATTGTCCGGATACAGATCTGTCCTATCCTGTGGTGCAGGGAGAGGACAATGATTACTACCTTCATCATCTATTTGATGGCACGAGAAACCGCGCAGGATGCCTCTTTCTGGACAGTTCCTGCCAGGGCCTGGATGGCCAAAACAGCATTATCTACGGCCACAACATGAAAAATAACACCCAGTTTGCCTCTCTGGAAAATTACAAAAGCCAGTCTTATTACGATGCCCATCCTACCCTGTTTTTGCTGACTCCGGAAGGCACTCTGACGATTGAGCTCTTTTCAGCCTATGTCACCGAAACCGATGGAAATGCATGGGCTCTCCGTTTTTCTTCTGACGAAGAATATGAAACATGGCTGACGGAGATTCAATCCCGTTCCTGCTTTGACAGCCACATCACTCCTTCCCCCACAGACCGGGTCATTACCCTTTCCACCTGTGATTACACATTCAAAGACGCCCACTTTGTCTGCCATGGGCTGGTGCGGGAAGAAACTGGCTCATAAGCCCCATTGAACAATGCATTATCGCTTTTCTTTATAGCTCATTTGTTGAAAAGGAGAGAATTGCAATGAAAAGAAACCGCAGTCTGAAAACCCGTGTTGGCTGTATGCTGTTGGCTGCATACATGCTCTTCGGCCTGCTGCCATCCTCCGAATTGATTTTTGCAGCAGACCCGCCTCCACTGTCTGTATCATGGGAACCCCAGAAGCAGACATCAGACGGCACGGGCACCGGAGTGCTGACTGCCCATCTGGATGTGCCGTCTCCGGCAGATCCTGGAGGAACAGATGACCCCAGTGACCCAGGCGGAACTGGCGAGGAAACACCGGTTGCCGCCATGGTGGACGTCACTTTAGAGGCAAATGAGGCGGCTGCACTGACCTCTATAAGTGACAGTGCTCAGGCCGTGCTGCTCCACAATGAGGACGGCTTTGCTGTGCTGCGCCTTCTTCTCAGTGGGGATACCCTCTCTTTTTCACAGGAACTGACTTTCACTGTGCAGGATAAAAAAGACCTGACCGTCGATATCAGCGACGACAATGATATCAAATACCGCATTTATACCGATGCAGCTTCCGTTCCGACGGACACCTCGGCCGCCGAGCTGCTCACCGAAAACACCGGCTCAGCCCTTATCCATGTCCCCGAAGATCCATTTATCATCCAAAAAACCCTGCCCAGAGAAATCACCATCACCTCCGATTCGGATGTGAACCTGGACAGCGAAAACAAGGATGCAGCATATACTATCCGCCTTTTGGCTCTGGACAGCAACGAGGCTCCCCGGGATTATGTCCTTTCCCTCACCCTGCCCCAAGGCCTTACTCTGCCTGAAGGCAGTCTGTCCGCTTCGGCCGTAACGGACGGTTCCTGCACCATCACCTGCGGAGGCGCGGATCTTTCTGTTTTGAACGGCCTTCCGGCAGATGCCGCTGTGAAGGATCTCGCCGCCACAGACAACGGCCTGTCTTTCACCATCACCCTCCCCGATGGCAATGATGCAGCAGCCACTGAGATCACTTTGGCTGCTCACTGCGGCGCATTCCTCCGCTCTCAGGATGCAATCAATGACAAAATGTCTCTTTCGGTCCACAACGGTGCCGGCGATACCATGGACGCTTCCGTGTTTGTCACAGCCAAAGCGGTGGACCCGCCGGGAACCGATGACCAGTATACGCTCCGAGTGAGAGAAAGCCAGCCCTTCTCCCAAACGGTAGCTTGGGCCGACAACCAAAGCCCCAATCGCCCCTCCAACTATTATCCCAAGCTTTCCTTTGTTATCGATGGCGTCACCCGGCCTCTGACAGAAGAAACCCTGTCAAATGTGGGACTGACCCATTGGCCGGAAATCGAGTCCACACCCCAGGGCTTCACCATAGAACTTCCCACAAAACTTGAAGAAAAGAACGACTATGCCACTGGAAAAACCTACGATGTGACATGGCATATTGAGCCACCGGATGTTCCGGAAGGCTATGCCTTTGTGGAAGTGACAGAAGAAAATAAGGACCAGTATCCTTCTGTCAACGGAACCACCGGCTGGTATTACATGCTGGAAGGCACCTTCTCCTTTGTTCTCAATGCAAAACAAGGGGGTACCCTTCTCGAAGATGATCAGATCAAGACCATTCTCAACAACTTTAACTTCTGCTGGACTTACAGCAACAACAACAGCTACCAGGGATTTGATGAACTTCTCAACGGCGGAAATGCCACCCTGCAATCCGTCACCATCTCCGATGATGTCGGAAACCCCACCACCGCCACACAAGTGACCATTGACGGTCTGTGGCTATACAATCTGGACGGCACACCTCTGAATTTCTGGCTGACCGAAAAGGCAGAAGGTGAGGACACGCCTGCCGACAAAAAGCTCACTTCCGATGAACTGGACGACAGCCTTCTCGCCGATCCCGAGGACTGGTTCCAGGTCTCTTACAAAAACACCCACAACACCTCGGATACCACCGCTGTATACAACGGCGGCACCC
>JAHZHY010000059.1 GCA_019420045.1 Clostridiales bacterium | reverse complement strand
GCCTCGCCTCCCCTCTTTCTTTTTGCCCCTTTTGGGCAGCATAAGGACAAGGGCCGTCTCGTCCCCCTCCCTCCGCAGAGAAGAAGGGGGACAAAGCGGTCCCTGTGATTTTTTACGCCATGGTCTCCCGGGAGCGGAGGTACTGCTTGACCATCAGAGCCACTTTGAGCACGATGGCATTGTCAAACTCCCGCAGATCCAGCCCGGTGAGCTTCTTGATTTTTTCCAACCGGTAAACCAGGGTATTCCGGTGGACAAACAGCTTCCGGGAGGTTTCGGAGACATTCAGATTGTTTTCAAAGAATTTCTGGATGGTGAAGAGAGTCTCTTCATCCAGAGAGTCGATGGAGCCTTTTTTAAAGACTTCGGACAAGAACATTTCGCACAAAGTTGTGGGGAGCTGATAGATCAGACGGCCGATGCCCAGGTTTTCAAAGTTCATCACCGTCTTGTCCTCATTGAACACATGGCCCACATCCACGGCGATCTGGGCTTCCTTGAAGGAGCGGGCGATGTCTTTCAGCTGGCCCACCACCGAGCCGATGCCGATCACATGGGGAATGCCCACCTCTTCGTCCAGAGCCTTGTCCATCTGCTCGGCAATGCGGGAGACCTCCCGTGCATCGCCGTTTTTCAGCTCTTTGATCAAGGCGATTTCGCTTTCACTGATGGTGATGACGAAATCCTTCTGCCGGTCGGGGAAGAGCTTGACCAGGGCTTCCATGACGGCGGCATCCTGCCGGTCCTCCATGCGCACGCTGTAAGCCACCCGCTTGCAGTCGCTGACGAAATGCATCTCCCGGGACTTGATGTAGATATCCCCGGGGAGGATGTTGTCCAGAATGATCTTTTTGATAAAGGTCACCTTGTCATGCTTTTCATCGTACTGGGTCTTGCTGTTTTTGATGGCAACCGCAGTGAGGGCGCACACCAAAGTGGCCCTCTCTCCGATGCTGCCGGCAAAAACAGCGTTTTCGGCCCCGGCTTCATACCCGCCGATCATATGGAAAGTATAGCCGCCGGCCTGGCCTTCTTCCAGGCCCATTTTGAAAAATTCCACGGCGGCTTCGATGCTTTCGCCGATAAATTTCAGTTCAGTGCAGGCGGTGATCACACCGGTGTTGTCCACCACTCCGAGGATAAAATCCACATTGTCCTTCACTTCCAGCAAAATGCTCTGAAACAAGCGTGCTGCCATCAAAACCACCCTTTGTCTAATTTCAATAAATTGCGAGAAAGCACTATGTCTATTTTAATGTATTTTTCTATGAATTTCAACAATTATTTGCAAAATATTTTATAGAACTTTTCGCCAGCTGCTTTGTTTCCGTCATTTGGAAGGGAAAAGACGGGCAAAAAAGGGGAAGCGGGCCGTGGCCCGCTCCCATTTTTCACGGATTGGAAGGGTTGCCCTGGGCGTCCGATACCGGGCGCAACCCGTGCATAAAACCGTCCAGAGCGGCGGAATACACCGATCCTCCCACCACCTTCTCCCCTTTCAGAAGCACATCGGCCATAGCCTCTGGCTCGCCGGGGTAGTTTGTCAGGCGATAGGTGTACAAAGTGAGATTCTTCCCCTTATAGGGTGAAAGATCGAAGCCGCATTCTTTTTGCAGGTTGTTGTATTCCTCATAGACCGAGTCAAACTCCTTTGGCAGGGTGATGTCCTCCCGGCGCACCGGCTCCTTTTCCAGCTCGTACCCCAGGGACTGGAGATAGTTCCCCGCCCCCTCCAGACTTCCCATACTGGAAACAGGGGCTCCCTCTTCCTTGTGGGGCCACAGCAAAATCACCGCTCCCACCAGGACAAAGGCCCC
>JAHZHY010000058.1:5561-6585 GCA_019420045.1 Clostridiales bacterium | reverse complement strand
CGTCCAGCAGCGCGGCCCCCAGCTGAAATGTCATGGAATCACCTGCTTTCTGTTTTGTTATCAATATTATATATAGAATAATATAATCTGTCAACAAGTATTTTCCAGGGCAGTAAAAAGCCACCGGTTTTCCGGCGGCTTTTTGTATTCTGTTTTATAATGCAGCATGGCCCGGCACTTGCAATGTGGTGATAAACTGGCAGATGTCCTCCAGTGCATGGGGCTTGGCCACCGTTTCAATGGCCCGGCGCATCTCTTCCCGGCGGCGGGGAATGCTCAGAAGCAGATTGACCGCTTCATCCAGGGGGAATGTTTTGGTAGCACTGACCGCAAGGCCGCAGTTGAGAAGAAATTCCAGGTTTCTCTCTTCGTGTCCGGCGATGGGATTGACCACCACCATGGGCAGCTTTTTGGCCAGGGCCTCGCTCACCGTCAGGCCGCCGGGTTTGCTCACCAGGATGTCGGCGGCATCCATCATCTCCTGCACATTGTCCACAAATCCGTATACATGGAGATGTTCAAAGCCATGCTCCTGCCGGTATTTTTCAAACTGCTTCTGCTGCTTTTTGTTTTTGCCGCAGACGATGAGCAGCTGGAAGGAATGACGAAGATAGAGCAGCCGCTCCACCTCGCTGGCCGCCAGGCCGTAGCCCAGGCCGCCTCCCATCATCAGCACCACATCCCCTTCCGGCAAAAGCCCCAGTTTCTTCCGGGCCTCTTCTTTGGAAAGGCTTTCATTGAATTTGGGGTGCACCGGAATGCCCAAAGGCTTGATCCTCCGTTCGGGAATCCCTCGCTTGACTCCACGATAGGTGAGCACTTCGCTGGCCGTCACCACATAATCCACACAGGAAACCGTTTCCCAGTAAGGATGGATGGTATAATCGGTGACGATACCCACGATACGGGCCCGGGTTTTGCCCCGCATTTTCAGCTCATTGGCCAACTGGGCGGCAAACACATGGGTACACACGATCACATCGGGATCGTAGTCCTCCACCAGACGGGCCAGCTTCTAGGAACA
>JAHZHY010000058.1:0-5551 GCA_019420045.1 Clostridiales bacterium | reverse complement strand
CCTCCACGCCGCCTTCCAGATAATCGTAAACCAGCCGATAGATATCAGGGGCCACCTTGGTATAAATAGCGGTGCTTTTGTCCAGAGTTTCGGAGATAAAGTTGTTGATATATTTATATACATCGATGGTATGGGCACCGCCGCCCATCTGACGCAGGCGCGCTTCGATGGCCATGGCCGTGGCCGTATGCCCCCATCCGGTGGATACCGTCAAAATCAAGGTTTTCATGGTTTTCCCCTCTCTCCGTTCCATTCCAGTTCATTATAGCATTTTCGTATTTTGTTGTATAGGCAAAAGGGGAGATTTTACTTTTCCACCACCTCTATGAAAATTTCTATTTATATTCCATGGAAAATGCTATATAATAAAGTGAGGTTTTGAGGCCAGACTCTGCCCGAAGGCAAAACGGACTGTTCCAGTCCCTCTTCTCTGGCTCGCCCTTTCATTTTAAAAAATACTCCATCCCTGCTCAGCGCAGGGTGAATAGGATGAGAACATATGAACTATCAGCACCTGAAACAACTGATCGAAGAGCACAAAGTCATTCATCTCTGCGGTATCGGCGGCGTCTCCATGCGTGCCTTGGCCCGCCTTCTTCAGCAGATGGGCGCCACTGTCCAGGGCAGCGACCGGGATCATTCCCCCGCCGTGGCCATGCTCCGCCGCCAGGATATTACTGTTTACATCGGGCACAGCGCCCAGCAGCTGGGGAATGCCGCCTTGGTCATCCGCACCGCCGCCGTTCCCGATTCCAACCCGGAAATTGAAGAAGCCCATCGCCGGGGCCTTCCCGTTCTGGCGCGCGCCCAGGCCTGGGGCCTTCTGATGCAGGGCTACAACCATGCCCTTTGCGTGGCCTGCACCCACGGCAAAACTTCCACCACTTCCATGCTCACTGAGGTGCTTCTTTGCGCACATATGGACCCCACCGTCATGGTGGGCGGCGAGCTGCCCATGATCGGCGGCAGTCTGCGCATCGGCGCCAAAGATCTGTTTGTGGCTGAAGCCTGTGAATACCGGAACTCTTTTCTGAGTTTTCTGCCCACCATCGCCATTTTGCTGAACATCGAACGGGATCATCTGGACTTTTTCAGCAGCACCGATGATATCATCCACAGCTTCCACCGCTTTGCCTGTCTGGTGCCGGAGAAGGAAGGCCTGGTGGTGGCCAACGGAGAAGATCCCCATGTGGAGAAAGCTGTGGCCGGCTGTAACCGGCGGATCATCCGCTTTGGTCTGGAACCCCGCTGGGATGTGTATCCTCAGAATATAGAAGTACATCTGGGGTATTATTCCTTTGATATCATTTGCTTTGGAGAATTTTACTGCCGGGCCACCCTCCAGGTGCCTGGGGAACACAACATGAAAAACGCCCTGGCTGCCGCCGCGGCCTGCCATGCCCTGGGCGTTTCCGGCAAAGCCTTTGCCGCCGGTCTGGGCGGCTATACCGGCGTAGGCCGGCGCTTTGAGCGGAAAGGCACCTTCCAGGGGGCCGTGATCTACGACGATTACGCCCACCATCCCGACGAGATCATCGCCACATTGAAAACGGCCAAAAGCATGGGCTATGATCGGGTGATCTGTGTATTCCAGCCTCACACCTATTCCCGCACCCAGTCCCTCTTTGAAGAGTTCGCCAAAGCCCTTTCCTATGCGGATATCGCCGTGCTCACCGAGATTTATGCCGCCCGTGAGACCAATGTAAACCACATCTCCTCCAAGAGCCTGGCCGACCGGATCCCCGGCGCCGTTTTCACCCCCACCCTTCCCGAAGCTGCGGAATTCATCCGCCGGCAGGCCCGTCCGGGAGATCTGATCTTCACCATGGGCGCAGGAGATATCTACAAACTCTTCGATATGCTTCCCCATGAAGAAGTTTGATTGTTCAAATTTTATTTAAAAAAAGTGTATGCACTCTTTACATTTGATCGTTAGAATATAAACTGTGATCAGGGTGAAGAGAACAACCCCCTGCGGGATCCCCCCCTCCCGCTTCACACTCTTTTCCCTTTCATCTCTCTTTTCTGTTTCTCATATTGTTTCACTGGCCCCGAAAGGGCCAAAAAAGATCCGGCCATGAGGCCGGATCTTTTTTGCACTTTTCAGATTTTTCCTCGACGCAGCTGCCAGGCGGTTTTCAGGCTGTCCTTCATGGTGCGCAGCACCCGCATTTTGCTTTCCCCGCCTTTGTTGTCATAACGCAGGGAGAACGGTACTTCGTCAAAGCGGCAGCCGCTGCGGTAGAGCTTGTACAAAAGCTCCATCATGCAGGCGAAAGAGCGCTGGGTGATCAGCTTGTCCCCGTATTTTTTCCGGGCGCGCTGAAGGCTCTGGTAAGTATAGGCCCGATAGCCGCAGGTGTAGTCCTTCACCTTGGGCACCCGGAGCATGAGGGAATAATAGAGCTTGGCCCCATCGCTGAGAAACAGCCGGTGACGGGGCACGCCGTGAACTTCGGCGCCGCCCTGGTAACGGGAAGCAATGACCACATCGGCTCCCCGGCGCACCGCCTGGATCATGGAATGGACATACTTGGGGTCATGGGTGTTGTCCCCATCCATCAACACACACAGATCTCCCGGCACGCCGTGCTGGAGAAAATAGGTCACCGCCGTATTGACACCGCCGCCCAGGTTCATATTCTTTTCATGGGCCACCAGATGCACCTGGGGATGTTCCCGCTCCAGCTGGCTGATCTTTTCCTTTGTGCTGTCGGTGCTTTTGTCGTCGATGGCTACCACCTGAAGGGAAAATCCCTCCTTTTTCAGAGCCTCTTCCTGCTCCAGCCAACCCAGGGTCAGAGGAATGATGTTCTCTTCTTCGTTATAACAGGGCAGGCAGGCAAACAATGTATTCATTTGCTTCTTCTCCTTTTCACACAAGCATACAAACCTTTCCGCAGGAAATAGAGGGCGAAAAACGGTCCCACGATGGAACATCCTTTGGAAACGAGAAAGGCCAGATTTTTCCCCATCATCCCCTGGCACAGGGCAAAGACAGTGGTGATGATCCAGTTGGCCAAAAGCAGTCCCAGCAGGAAGGTGCCGAAATAAATCACCGCTCCCACTGTGCCGAACTCCATGTCAAACACCTGGCCGGAAGCCAGACCATAGTGGATCACCTGACCCACTACCACCCCTGCGGTGTTGGCGATCCCCAGCCCTACCCCCATGCGGATGGACAGCACCCACACAATGGCCGCATCCACCACCGTGACAAAAATGGATATCAGGAGATATTTCAAAATCGGGGGCAGCTTTTCGTAAGCCCCCCGCAATTGTGCCATCATACTTTCCCCTCCAGGTCAAAAATCAAACATTCTTCCCCTTGGTACACCAAAGGATACTGGGTCTGCAGCAGCTCCAGGTATTCTTCCCCATCTTCCCCCGGAATCCCGCCGCCCGGAACCACAAAATACCGGACGCCATGGCCCAGGAAATAGGCAAGCTCCTCTTCCGGCCCTTGCGGAATATAGTCGTAATACCGGAGATTGGCCCGATAGCCCATGCGCTGGCAAGCGCCCAGCAGCACCGGGTCCGACGAGGCCACTGCCAGCACATCTTCCTCATCGGTCATCTTCTGGATCACCTGAGCCTGAGCGGTAATGGTCTCATTGACAGACGCCATGGGCCAGGCCACCGTCAGGCTGTGATAAAATACGGCGGCGCACAACACACACCCCAGCACCGCTCCGGCTCTGGGAATCGCTTTTCCCACCTCCAGCAGCAAAGCGGCGCACAGAAGGGCAAACAGCGGCGCCAGAAACACCATATAATATCCGAACCGGATGACGGCCACAATGGTGGCGGTCTCCAACGCCATGGACAGCGTCCAGAGAAGAAGAGGCAGGTTTTTTCGCTTCAGGCAGCACAGAACTCCCAGCACCATCCCAATCAGCACCGGCCAGCTGAAAAACAAGGGCATTTCCCGCTGGAAAAACTCCCATGCCTGGGAAGTGAATATGGCGGTGAAGGCACTTTTCAAAATGTGCTTTTCTGCGATCCCCGATACAAAAGTAAAGGTGGCCACCTGTCCGGCATACCAATAATAAAGCAGAGGCAGGCCCAAAGACAGCGCTCCATAGCCATAAAACATGGGGTCTTTAAAGCTGCGCAGCCCTCTTTTTTTGAAAAAGAGCACCAGGATCATCAGCCCGGCAAAAGCTGTCGGCGTCTTTTCCATAATGGCCAAGCCCATCATCACCCCGGAGAGTGCCAAAGCGCCCCCTCCTCCGCCCTGATACCAGCGGAGGAAGAAATAGATGGCAGCCGTATAGAAAAACAGCGCTGCCGCTTCCGGCATGATGGCCCGGCTGTACAGCAAGCTGATGGGCATGACCAGATAAACAGCAAAAGCCCCAAAAGCCGCCCAACGATTTTTCAGCAATCTTCGGCCGATGCCATAGCAAAACACCGCCGAACCCATGAAAAACAGCAGGCTGATCAGCCTGGGCACCCAATAGGGCTCCCGCCCCATTGCCTTGAACAGCAAAGCCGATAGATAGGGCATCACCTGCAGTTCCAGCTGTACATAGTTGTCCCCAGGCCCGTCGTAATTGAATTGGGGCCGCAGGGGATTCATATCCAGCCGGGCGTAATTCTGGGCAATGGTATAGGTATCGGTCTGGCGCCAGCTATCGTAATTTTCCCAAGGCGCCTGATCCAGCCGAGGCAGCTGGAACAAAAAAAATGCCGCCAGCAGAAGGGCCAACAACCAACAATCGGCCCCGGCACTGCCGGAGGTTTTCTTGAAAAGAGCCTTCATCGGTCTTCCCCTTTCCTGGGTTCAGAGCCACAAAGGCCCATGTATTCATTCTTTAGTTTACACCGCCCTCGGGACCTTGTCAACAAAAGGCGGTTTTATGAAGCAAAAAGAAAGATTCCCCGGAAATCTCCGGAGAATCTTTTGCATTATTCTGCTGGTTTCACCTGAAGCACCTGCCGTGCAGGCGACAGGGCCACCGGCCAGAAGGACACTGTTCCATCATCCTCCATACGGCACAAGTGATAACACCACTGATCGGTATATACCGAATGTTTTTCTTCCATATCGATGCCAAAGGCCAGAGAACCGGCGGTATAATGGGGCACACCTCCCCGCCAGCCATGGAAGGACGAGTGGAGATGCCCGGCAAAAACGCCCCGCACATTTCCCTTCGCCAAAAGCTCAAAATATTCTTCCGGCGCTTTCATCGGCCCCCAAGGCTGCTGGCCCACCACCGGATGATGCAGGATCACAATATTTCCCCGGGGCGGCTTTTGCTCCAAGGACTTGCGTAAAAATTCCAGCTGGTCCGGGGGCAATGTGCCTTCTGTCCCATGAAGGTAGGGGGAATCCAATGTAATAATACCCAATCCCTTCACCTGAGTGTAGGCCAAATAGGGACCAGTGTCCTCCGTATTCTCTCCCAGAAACCCCCGGCGGAAGGCCAGGCGATGGTCATGGTTTCCCATGGCGCAGCACAAAGGCACCCCCGGCAGTTTTTCTTCCAGCAATTTTTTCAGCGCTTTATAGTCCTCTTCCTCTCCCTCGTGGACAAGGTCACCGGTG
>JAHZHY010000057.1 GCA_019420045.1 Clostridiales bacterium | reverse complement strand
TCGGGGGAGGGGGAAAAGACTTCCGGCGGGGTCAGGCGGAAGTCCCCGCCCGGCAGGGGATCGATCTGGCAGCCCAGGGCCCGCAGGCAATCCATGGTGACCAGAATGTCCACCGAGGGGGCGGGGATATGGAGCAGGGTGCTCTCCCGGCACAGGGCGGCGCACAGAAGCAGCCGGTGGGCATGGGATTTGGAGGGCACCGCCTGCTCCCGCCCGCCCAGAAGGGCGGGGGTGATGCAGATGTCCATGTTACCGCTCCCCCAGTCCGGCGGCGATGAAGCCTTCCAGATCTTTCAGGGGGATGGTCTCCCGGCAGCACTGGCCCATGCGCTGGGGCAGGATCAGGGTCAGGTTGTCTCCCCGGCGCTTTTTGTCCGACAAGGCGGCCTTTGCCAGAGCGGCGGCGTCATAGGGACAGGCCGAGGGGAGATGGCAGGCATCCAGGGCCTGAAGCAGAGGCGGAGTACAGTTTTCCTGGGAATAGCCCAGGGAATAGGCGGCCCGGCACATGACTACCATGCCCATGGCCACGGCATGGCCGTGGGAAATGGAGTAGCCGCTGAGCTTTTCGATGGCATGACCCACGGTGTGCCCCAGATTGAGCATCTGCCGCTTGCCCATGTCCCGCTCGTCCCCCTGGACGAAGTCCCGCTTGATCTCCACGCACCGGCAAACGATGTCGTCCATGTCCCGGCGGTTCAGCCCGCGGGCAAAGGCGTCAAAGAGCTCTTTGTCGGCCAGCAGGCCATATTTGATGCCTTCGGCGCAGCCGTCGGCAAAATAGTGGTCGGTGAGGGTGTCCAGGGCGGCGGTATCGCAGATCACCAGCTCCGGCTGGCAGAACACCCCGGCCAGGTTCTTGCCCTGGGGCAGGTCGATGCCGGTCTTGCCGCCCACCGAGCTGTCGATGGCCGAAAGCAGGGTGGTGGGCAGCTGGATAAGGGGGATTTCCCGCAGATAGGTACCGGCGGCAAAGCCTGCCACATCCCCGATGACCCCGCCGCCCAGAGCCAGCACCAGGTCGCTTTTGGTCAGGCCGTTTTCCGCCAGGAACTGAAGCACCTTGGTCCAGACGCTCAGGCTTTTGCTGTGTTCGCCGTGGGGCAGGATGAGGGTGCACAGGGAATACCCGGCGTTTTCCAGCCCGGCGGACACCTGGGAGAGATAGAGCCGGGCCACATTGTCATCGGTGATGATGGCAACCTTGCACCGGGGATGCACCTTGGAAATCAGGCTTCCGGCCTTTTTCAGAAGGCCCCGCTCGATGTGGATGTTATATTGTTTGGAAGAATCAATGGATACGGTTTTCATCTTTTTCCACCTTTCAGAATGCTGTCCGACTCTTCTTTCTTTTCTCTGGCGTCCCGCAGCAGGGCAAAAAGCCCTTCCTTGTCTCCGGCTTCCAGCAGGCTGGCGTAATGCTCCAACCGCCCGGCCATGCCCCGGATCTCCCCCGCGAGAAACTCCCGGTTGTCCCAGAACAGCTCGGTCCACATGGTCTCGTTCAGCCGGGCCACCCGGGTCATATCCTGAAAACTTCCGGCGGAAAAGCCGGAGAAATCCTCTGCCGTGGGGCTCTGGATGTAGGCACAGGAGATCACATGGGCCAGCTGGGATGTGAGGGCGATGATCCGGTCGTGGGAGCGGGGATTGCTCTTTGTGATGCGCCCGAAGCCCAGGGAGAGGAAAAACCGGGCCGCTTTGTCATAAAGGGCGGGGTCAGAGTCTTCTCCCGGCGTGAGGATCATGGAAGCCCCCTGGAACAGTCCGGCCTGGGAAAAGTCCCAGCCGCTGGTTTCCTTTCCCGCCATGGGGTGGCCCCCCAGATAGGGGAAGCCGTACCGGCGGCTCAGCTCTTCCATGCCGGGCACCACCGCCATCTTCACCCCGCACAGGTCGACCACCAGTGTGCTCTGGGAAAGATGGGGGGCCAGACGCTCCATTTCCTTTAATGTGGCCCCGGGATAGAGGGCGGTGAGGAGCACATCCAGCTGGGGGAGGACTTCCTCTGTCAGGGGAAGGATACCGGCAGAGCTGGCCTTGTCCATCACCTGGGAATCCCGGTCCAGGCCGAAGACAGTGTAGCCCGCCTGGACGGCTGCCCGGGCCATGGAGCCGCCGATGAGCCCCAGA
Organism: Clostridiales bacterium; assembly: GCA_019420045.1. Lineage (GTDB taxonomy): Bacteria > Bacillota > Clostridia > Oscillospirales > Butyricicoccaceae > Pseudobutyricicoccus. Next base: position 3,878 of record JAHZHY010000057.1, on the reverse strand, counting down.
CCCAGGACGCCGATCTTCTGAAAATCACCGGAAGGCATAGGGCAGAATCCCTCCCACTTTTTGCATCAGGGTATCGAAATCTTCCGGGGTGAGGGACTGGGGACCGTCGCACAGGGCGTGGGCCGGGTCGTTGTGCACCTCGATGATCAGGCCGTCGGCTCCTGCGGCTGCCGAAGCCAGCGCCATGGGGGGCACCAGTTTGCTCTGGCCGGTGGCGTGGCTGGGGTCGATGATCACCGGCAGATGGGACAGGGAATGGAGCACCGGGATGGCCGAAAGATCCAGGGTGTTGCGGGTGTAGGTCTCAAAGGTGCGGATGCCCCGCTCGCAGAGGATGACCTGCTCATTGCCCCCGGCCATGATGTATTCGGCGCTCATCAGCAGCTCCTGGAGGGTGTTGGCAAGGCCACGCTTGAGCAGCACCGGCTTGCGCAGCTTGCCCAGCTCTTTCAGCAGGGTGAAGTTCTGCATATTCCGGGCGCCCACCTGGATGATGTCCACATCCTCAAAGAGGGGAATGTGGGCGGCGTCCATGATCTCGCTGACGATGGGAAGACCGGTTTCCTGCTTGGCCAGCAGAAGCAGCTTGATGCCGTCGCCCTGCAGGCCCTGGAAGGCGTAGGGGGAGGTGCGGGGTTTGAAGGCGCCGCCGCGGAGCACCTGGGCGCCCGACTGCTTCACCGCTTTTGCCACCGCCACGATCTGCTCTTCGCTTTCCACCGAGCAAGGCCCGGCCATGACGCAGAAGTTGCCGCCGCCAATGCGGGCGCCGCCCACCTCGATCACCGTGTCCTCCGGATGGAATTTCCGGTTGGCGTTTTTGAAGGGCTCCTGGATGCGTTTTACATCCTCCACAATGTCCATGGCCCGGATCACATCCATATCCACCTTGGAGGTGTCGCCCACCAGGCCCACAATGGTCTGCTGGGAGCCCACGGAGATGTGAGGGGTGATGCCCATGCTCTCGAGCCAGGCGGTGAGACTGTCCAGCTGCTGCTGGGGGGCGTTTTTCTTGAGAAGCACTACCATTTTACAACAAATCCTTTCTCCTACGGCACAAAAAAACGGCCCCGCTGCGAATTTCGCTGCGGGGCCGCGCTGACCTTGACTCAGGGAATCAACCGAGGCAGGGGCTTTTTACAGCAAAACTCAAATAAGCCTTATCAAAAAAGTTGATAAAGCTAAAGTAAAAGTAATATGCAGCTGTAAAAAGACGGCTGACCATGGTTGTGATCTCCTCTGTTTTGTGTTTCTGTTTGTAACATAACACACCGGTGGCCCGATGTAAAGGGGGAAAAGGGAAAAAAGCCTAAAAAAGCCGGAAAAGAGAGCGAAGCAGCTCTTTGATGTTGAGCAGGGTGATGAGCACAAAGCACAGGATCTGCCACAGGGGCCACAGGGGAACTTCCCACAGCATCAGAGCGGCCTGAAGCACCACCAGGGCGCAGGAGGGCAGGAATTTATGGAGCCGCCAGTGGACGGGGATGTATTTCCGGGTGTGAATGCCCCGCACCAGGAACATGAGCAGATAGCTGAGGCAGGTGGACAGGGCGGCGCCCATGACGCCCATGCGGGGGATGGTCAGCAGGTTGAGCCCGATGTTGAGGAAAGCCCCCAGCAGCGTGGTGGTCAGGGTGTGGACGCTCTGCCGCTCCACCATGTAGATGCTGCCCAGGAAGGTGGCAAGGCAGGAGCAGGTGATGCCCAGCACCAGCACCGGGATATACCGCCAGGCGGTATAATAGGAGGGGGCGGCCAGCAGCATGACCATGATCTTGGCCGTCATGATCAGGCCGGAAGAGCCCACCAGCGCCACGCACTGATAGGTGGCGAACACATTGGAAAAGAAGCGCTGCTGCTTTTTGGGGTCCTCGGAGACGATGGAGATCTGCCAGGCGTCGCCGAAGATGCTGGCTACAATGGACAGGATGTGAGGCACCTTGTTGGCGATGACATAGATGGCCACCGCAGCGCTGCCCACGGCGTAGGTGTCGGGCAGGGGCAGCTTCTGCTTGCAGGCATCGCCCACCACGCCCATGATGTGGGTCACCTGGTTGGGCAGGCTGGCCGCGGCGCTGTAAAGGTCGTTGAGGATGTACTCCAGCATATACTGGTCGCTCATGCTGACGATCCACACGCAGATCATGGTGGGGATCAGGGGCACCGAATAGCGCAGCATGGTCTGCCGGGTATCCCGGTCGATGTGGCGCAGGGAGAAATACCGGCCCAGGGAGGCCACAAACCACAAAAACAGGGTGGACAAAAAGTCGGACAGAATGGTGGCAAGCACATAACCGGCAATGCCCAGGTCAAAAACCACCAGAAGCAGAATGTTGAAGCCGATGGTCATCAGAGTGCGCAGCACGCCGTCCAGAGCGAAGAGCTTGGTGTATTTCAGTCCCTGGACAAACTGGGCGCACACCGTGTGCAATGCGCTCATCAGCACATAGAGGAACACCAGGAAGGTGTAGCCCTGCACAAAGTCCAGCAGGGACAGAAGGGGGGACAGCAGAAGCAGCACGCCGCCGCCGCAGAGCACCGTCACAAGTCCCATGGAGAAGATGCCTTTTTTGTTGCTGCCTTTCTGCAAGGCGAAGCGGATGACGGCGTTGGCAATGCCCGCCGACACCAGGGGCATCAGCAGGTTACAGGCCTGGGTGATCAGGTTGGCCGTGCCGTATTCGCTCTGGGAGAGCACCCGGGTGTAGAAGGGCACCAGCAGAAATACCAGCACCTTGGAACTGAAAGAACCGATGGCCAGAATCATGGTGGTGGAAAAAAGCTTTTTATAGGAGTTTCCCGAACCCATGCGTCAAACCTCCATTTCGTGATTCTATCAGTATAGCAAAAAAAACGGACAATTTATACAGCCTTTCGGGAAAAATGTCATTCTTATGAAAATACACAAAATAATGGTGGAAAAAAAGCCGCTGTCAGTGTATACTAAAACAATACGGGCCATCAGGAAGGGCCTTGTGCAGAACAAACGGAGGAAAAAACGGCATGAAAATGAAACAGCTCAGCGTGTGGATGATGTTCACCCTGCTTTTTGCCATTCTCAGCGGGGCGGAAGTGATCCACATGATCTATCTGTGGATCACAGGCGAAACCCCCAATGTGATCGGCTTTATCGCCGAGATCCTGCTCTTTGTGGTGGCGGCCTTCTTCTGCTGGGGCAGAGAGGACAGACGCCGCCAGGAGGAAAAACGGGCCGGCCCCCTGATCACTGAGGAACAGGCCAAAAAGATGAAAGAGGCTCCCCGGCATAAAGAGCCCATCGTCATCTGCCCCGAAGGCAAGCCCTATCTCATCATGGGCATTGTGTTCTATGTGTTCTTTCTGGGCGGTGTCACCTGGATGCTGCTGGATTTCACCTGGACCCATTTCTTCATCGCCCTGTTCCTGGGCAGCGTGTGTATCTTCGATATCTATAAATATATGAAGATCAAAAACGACCTGTCCATCAAGGAAGCCCGGGAAGAACTGATGAAGCGGAAAAAGGCCGCCCGCCGGGAGGCCTTGCAGCGCCGCCGGGCCGAGGAGGAAAAGAAGCGGCAGCAGGAAGCACAGAAACAGCAGGAAGCTCAGAATCAGGAAAACGCGCAAACCGAAGAACAGGAATGAAAGAAAGCGGCCTTTTACTGGAAAAGGCCGCTTTTCCAGCTTGTGAAAGGGGAGAAAGCATATGAGCATGGCAGGGAAAAAGGTGCCCTTTGCAGAGGGTAAGGATGAATTTACCGAGAAGAAGAGCCGGTTCATCGGCCACATTTTTCAGGTGACCAGCACCCAGCAGGCCATGGATCAGATCAAAAGAATGCAGAAGGAATTCTGGGATGCCTCCTGCGTGGCCTATGCCTACATCGTGCAGGAGGGTCAGG
>JAHZHY010000056.1:1889-2782 GCA_019420045.1 Clostridiales bacterium | reverse complement strand
ATCCCCCCGGCGGCGCAAGCCGCCACCCCCCTTTGCACAAGGGGGGCTTCTTTGCTGCCTGGGAGACAACCGGCCTATATAAAAAAGCCTCCCTCTCGGGAGGCTTTTTTGTTATGCACTTAGCCAGGATTGCATTTTGGCCCCTTCCGGGTGATGGTTTATCACACCCGGAGCAGAAAGCCGGGCAACGCATCCCCACCGGAGACAGGAACGGCTATCCCGACACGGGATTAGGACTTGACGACGACGCCTTCCTTCATGACAAAGAGGCAGTTCTGCATGGTCTTCACATCCTCCATGGGATCGCAGGACCAGGCGCACAGATCGGCAACCTTGCCCTTTTCCACGCTGCCCTGGGTCTTGTCCACGCCCAGTACCTTGGCGTTGGTCATGGTAGCGGCCACCAGAGCCTTGTGGGGATCCATGCCGAAACGCTGCAGCAGCTCGAACTCATAGCCCTGCTTGCCGTGGTAGTTATAGGGAGTGGCGGAGTCGGTGCCGAAGGTGATGGGCACGCCTCTTTCCAGGCACTGACGGAAGCCCCATTCGTGATGGGACAGAGCCTGGTTGGCCTTTTCCACCATCCAGGGGGTCAGACCCATCTCCGGGCCCTTGACGCAGATGCGCTCGGCGGCGATGATGGTGGGGGTGAGGTAAGTGCCATGCTCCAGCATCAGCTCGATGGCTTCCTCGTCCAGGATCATGCCGTGCTCCACGGTGGTGACGCCGGCCCGGACAGCGGCCTTGATGCCGTTTGTGCCGTGGGCATGGGTGGCGGTGTGGACGCCATAGAGATTGGCGATCTCGATGATGGCGGCGATCTCATCGTCGCACAGCTGCTGGGCGCCCAGAGTGGTGCCCTTGCTCATCACGCCGCCGGTGGACATGAATTT
>JAHZHY010000056.1:0-1837 GCA_019420045.1 Clostridiales bacterium | reverse complement strand
GGGCGGCCTTCCGGGCGGAGTCGGGGCCGTCGATGATGGGATGCTCTTCGGCGGCGCAGGTGACGCCGGGGGCATAGTGGCTGTCGGCATGGCCGCCGGTGGAGCCGAGAGAATAGCCGGAGACAAACATCCGGGGGCCTTCAAAATCACCTTTGTTGATGGCGTCACGCAGGGCCACGCTGACAAAAGCCTGGCTGCCGCAGTCACGCAGAGTGGTGAAACCGGCATACAGATCCTGCTGTACATTCTTCAGGGAATAGAGGGTCAGCTCAGCGGGGGTGTGATGGAGCAGATCCATCCGGTCATTGCCTTCGCCGTTCATGCCGCTGTGGACATGGAGGTCGGTGAGGCCGGGGGTGACGAATTTGTCCGAAAGGTCGATCACTTCCATATCCGGCTCCTGGGCAAACTCCCGCAGGTCGATTACATCATAAATGGTCTTGTCCTCGATAATGACCACTTTGTCCTCCAGAACCTTGCAGCTGATGGAATCAAAGAGCTTGCCGCATTTGATAGCCCGTTTCATGGCGTTCATCCTCCAATGCATCTATATTTTTTTTCGGGGAATTTCCCCACTGAAAAACAGTATAACATATTGAACGCGCTTTGAAAAGTCCGGATGGCCGGACGGCCAAAACTCTCTTTGCCTGAGTGGACACAACCGGCCCTGGTTCTGTTGCCGAGCGCGGGAGCGCAGTATGGCCGTGGCGACACGCCACCCAGCGTCACGCTGGCTATTGGGGGAGCATGCGGTAGAGGAGAATCACCGGCGGGGTGCAGAGCAGCAGAAGGAAATAAAGGGCGTGTTCCCGATTGTTTTCCAGGTCATAGACATCCAGCGCCCGCAGGCCGGTGAAAAGAGTGAGCAGCACATAGACGACGATCCCGGCCCAAAGCCACACCCGCCACCAAAGAGCGTCGGAAAGAGTCCATTCCGAAAGAGTATAGGGGATCACCGGGGCGCAGAAAAGGAGGAGACCGTACAGCATAGGGGTGTTGATCCTGTCCATGAGAAAGCGGAACCAGGGGGCGTCGCTGAGTTTTTGCCGGAAGTTCTGGAATTTCTCTTTCATGGGAAAACCTCCTCTCTTTATATAGGTACAGTATACCAGATTATAAAGAGCCAGAACACCCCCTGTGGTGGGTGTTGCCCCAGGGCCCAGTGCCTGGGCAGTCATGTTGTGCTCCCGCACCCGGTAGGTTCTATGAAGAATGGCAAAGAGAGTATGGCCGTGGCGGCTCGCCACCTTGAAATGGGGAGGAAGTTTTGGTATACTGGAGAAAACCCGCAGAAAAAGGGGAAGGGGAGGATTTTTTTATGATCGCCGAAAAAGTGGGAAAATTCTTTTCTTGGGCCAATGCCTACTGCCGTCAAAGCAGCTGGAAAGACCTGGCCCTCATCAAATTCTGCCTGTGCGCCGTGGGTGTGCTCCTGGGGCTGTGCGTGCCCCCGGAAAAACGGAAAAAAGCCGCCTTGGGTGCGCTGTTGGTTTTCCTTGTCACATATGTGCCCCTGATGCTCCGCTTCTTCCAGGTGGTGAAGGAGGAGCAGGCGGCCGAAGAAGAGGACGAGGACGACTACCTGGACTATTACGAAATTGACGAAGACTAAAACAGCCGCCGCCGAGCCTTTTGCCCGGCGGCGCTTTTCAAAACATGGGAAAGGAGCCAGGATATGGCCACAGAACAGGAGCTGAAAGAAATTTTGGGCAAGGCCCAGGGGGAAGCACTGGCCGTGCTGCGGGAGGTGCAGAGGGAAGTGGTGGGCAAGGATGGCGCCATTTTGCGCATCCTGCTTGCCATGCTGGCCCGAGGCCATGTGCTGCTGGAGGACATC
>JAHZHY010000055.1:859-3945 GCA_019420045.1 Clostridiales bacterium | reverse complement strand
GGAAAAGGTGGCCAAGGGCCAGGCCGTGGCCCAGTTCTTCACCGATGAAAACCAGCTGGCCCTCTATCGCCAGTCCCAGGCTTTGGGGGAGGAGATCGAAAGCGTGAAATACGCCTTCACCCATATGACCGACGGTTCCGATGGGGTCAAGCTGGACTCCCTGATCAAAATGAATATGCTTCAGCTGGGCGCCAAACTGGACCAGGGACTGGTGAGCCAGGCGGAGGAATATGCCTCCAAGCTGGACGCCATGATCGTCCAGCGGGGCGTGGCCCAGAAGGGGGACACCGATTACGCCGCCATTCTTCAGGAGCTGGAAAGCCAGAAGGCCCAGATCGACGCCTCCCTCCAGGGCGGCACGGCGGTGACCACTCCGGCCGCCGGGTATTTTGTGGGAAGGACCGACGGATGTGAGGAATCCCTCACCCCCGAAGGATTGAAAACCCTGTCTGCAAGCGCCATCACCCAGGTGGTGGAGCGCAAGGAGGCCGGCAGCGAAGCCATCGGCAAGGTGGTGGACGGGTACAGCTGGTACTTTGCCGCCGTCGTGACGGCAGACGAGGCCAAACGGCTGAAAGAAGTGAAAACAGTCACCCTCCGTTTTCCCCAGCTTCTGGCCGAGGACATCTCCTGCTCGGTGTACGATGTGCATGAGGACGAAAACGGGGATTGGGTGGCGGTGCTCCAAAGCGGGTATATGAACACGGCCCTGCTCATGGCCCGGGATCAGCCGGCGGACATCATTCTCCGCAGCTACACCGGGCTGAAGGTGCCCAAGGAGGCCCTGCGGCAGAACGACGAGGGAGAATGGGGCGCTTACTGCCTGGAAGGCGCCCAGGTGGTCTTCAAGAAGATCACCATCCTTTTCCAGACCGACAGCTTCTATGTGGCCAAAGACACCGGCAAAAACGGGGAACTCACCCGATACGATAAAATGGTGGTCAAAGCCAAGGACATCGAGAATCGAAAGGTGGTAAGCTAGCATGGAAGAAATGCGCAAGAAGATGGAAGAGCGGGTGCATCTGATCCGCCGGCAGATGGAAGATGCCGCCCGGCAAGCCGGAAGGGCGCCGGAGGAAATCACCCTTCTGGCGGCCAGCAAAACCCAGAGCCCGGAGATCGTGGCGCTGTCCGCCGCCTTGCCCATCGATCTCTTTGGAGAAAACCGGGTGCAGGAACTGGCATCTAAATTTGATGCCGGGGCCTATGGCGGAAAACCGGTGGACATGATCGGCCACTTGCAGAAAAACAAGGTAAAGTACACCGTGGGAAGAGCCCGGCTCATCCATTCGGTGGATTCCCTGGAACTGGGGCAGGTCATCTCCAAGGAGGCGGGGAAGAAGGGCCTGTGCCAGGACATTCTGCTGGAAGTGAACATCGGCCGGGAGGAAAGCAAAAGCGGCGTTTTCCCCGAAGAGCTGCCCCGGCTTCTGGAAAATATCTGCCAGCTGCCCCACATCCGGGTGCGGGGACTGATGGCAATTCCACCCATTTCTGCCAAAGAAGGGCAGAACCGCCCCTATTTTTCCGCTTTGCGCCAACTTTTCGTTGACATAAAGTCCAAAAGATACGATAATGTCCATATGGACTGCCTGTCCATGGGTATGACCCACGATTATGTTGACGCAATCCTGGAGGGCGCAACTCTGGTGCGCATCGGCACCGGGATCTACGGCCCCCGGATCTATAAGGAGGAAACGACATGAGTTTTATCGATGACCTGAAGCATTGGGCCAGAGGGGATGAGGAAGAGGACGAAGAAGAACTGGAAGAAGAGTTCGTCTCTCCCGCCCCCGCACCGTCCCGCCCCGAGCCTGACAACGACCGGGCCGAACGGGCCGCCCGCCGGAACAACAAGGTCGTCAATATCAATACCACCACCCAGCTTTCGGTGGTGCTGGTCAAGCCGGAAAAATTCGAGAATGCCGCCGAGATCGCCGACAACCTGCGCCAGCGGCGCACCGTGGTGCTCAATCTGGAAGACACCGCCAAGGAGCCGGCCCGCCGGCTGGTGGATTTCCTCAGCGGCGTCATGCCCTGGACGGCAAGATCAAGAAGGTGGCCGCCAGCACCTACATCATCACCCCTTACAATGTGGACATTCTGGGGGATCTGATCGACGAGCTGGAAAACAACGGCCTTTATATCTGATGGGAGGCGCTTTTTGACCTATATTTCGTATATGTTCAGGCAGGTGGCCGTGAGCCTGATCTCCGTGCTGGAGCTGATGATGCTGGTGCGGGCCATCATGAGCTGGTTCCCCCAGACCCAGGGCGGACGGCTTCATCAGGCCCTGGTGTTCTTCACCGAGCCCATCATCATGCCTTTCCGGGCTCTGCTCAGCCGAATCCCTGCGCTGCGGGGCTTCCCCCTGGACCTCAGCTTCCTTTTGGCTTATATGGTTCTCATCATGCTGGAAAGCATGCTGTAAAACAGGAAAAACTGGAAAACAGTGCGTTCACCCCAAGAGGGCTCCGGGCCTTCTTGGGGCCGCGGTGTTTGGGCCTTCCCCAGCGCCGCCTGGAATGCCATACAGAGAAAAAAGGTGGGTGTAAACCGATATGATATCCCCTCAGGAGCTGCAAAACAAAAAATTCGAAAAGGCTGTGTTCGGCGGTTACGACATGGCGGGCATCGATGAGTTTCTGGATGAACTGATCCCCGATTATACCGCCCTTTATAAGGAAAACATGAGCCTGAAAAACAAAATGAAGGTGCTGGTGGACAAGATCGAGGAATACCGCAGCGTGGATGAAGAAATGCGCAAGGCCCTCTATTCCGCCCAGGTCACCGCCCGGGAGCTGATCCAGAAGACCCAGGCCGAAAGCCAGCAGGTGCTGGAGGGTGCCCGCCGGGAAGCCGAAAACATCCTGGAAGCCGCCCATGCAGAGGCCGAAGGCCGGGTGGCCGGAATGCAGCAGGCCATCCATGAGGAAGAAGAGCGGCTGCGTCAGGCCCGGGAGGTCTCGGCCGCCTATTCCCAGACGGTGATCGAGCTTTTGCAAAAGAGCATCACCGCCATCCAGATGATCGCCGACTCCGCTCCCGAAGCAGGCAGCGTGGTGCCCCCTGCGGCCCCTGCCGTC
>JAHZHY010000055.1:0-849 GCA_019420045.1 Clostridiales bacterium | reverse complement strand
AAAAGCAGGATGCGGTGGACCCCATGCTGGAAACCCGGGTCTTTGAGCGGGTCCAGGCAGCCCAGCAGGCCGCTGAGCAGGCCCTCCAGGCTTCCCTGGCCCAGCAGGATGTTCCCGCCCCGGCCCCGGCCGAAGCAAAACAGGATGCCCCCTCTTTGGAGGACACCGCCCGCTTCAAGTTTGAAAACCTGAAGTTCGGCAAGGATTATCAGCCGGAAGAGGATCTGAAAGGCTGAGCCATCGCCCCGACAAAACAAAACTAGAAAAATATATAGAGAGGTACTGTACCAATGGCCGATTACAACGAAACGCTGAACCTGCCCCAAACGGAATTTCCCATGCGGGCCGGTCTGCCCAAGCGGGAGCCCGGTATGCTGGAAAACTGGGACAAGATGGATCTTTACAACGAAATGCTGAAAAAGAACGAGGGCGGCCCCCGCTTTGCTCTCCACGACGGCCCTCCGTTCAGTAACGGCGGACTGCACATGGGCCACGCCCTGAACAAATCCATCAAGGACTTTATCACAAGACTCTATGCCATGCGGGGCTATTACACCCCCTATGTGCCCGGCTGGGACAACCACGGTATGCCCATTGAGTCGGCCATCATCAAGCAGAACAAGCTGAACCGGAAGGAAATGAGCATCCCCCAGTTCCGCTCGGCCTGCCAGGAATTTGCCCAGCACTACATCGATGTGCAGATGAAGGGCTTCCAGCGCATGGGCGTGCTGGGAGACTGGGAGCATCCCTACAAGACCATGGCCCCGGAATTCGAAGCGGAAGAAGTGAAGATCTTCGGCAAGATGTATGAAAAGGGCTACATCTACAAGGGCCTCAAGCCTGTGTACT